>NZ_BCBP01000021.1:0-152287 GCF_001753955.1 Pseudomonas sp. NBRC 111139 | reverse complement strand
GTGTTCGTGTTCATGGTCGGGCCGACGCTGCTGATGCTCAACCTGCTGCCGACCTCGCTCGGCATCTACATCAAGATGCTGCCGGAAATGATGGCCCGCACCAACGCCAGCGGCGGCGAGCAGATGAACAGCTGGCTGGCCGGCTGGACCGTGTTTTACTGGGCCTGGTGGATCTCCTGGACGCCTTTCGTGGGCATGTTCATCGCCCGTATCAGCCGCGGTCGCACCATTCGCCAGTTCGTTACCGGGGTGCTGCTGGTGCCAAGCCTGGTCAGCCTGGTGTGGTTCACCATCTTCGGTGGCGCCGCCATCGAGGCCGTGCGCGAGGGCGCCTTCCAGCTGGCCAACGGGGCGGTCAACAGTAATCACGCGCTGTACCAGTTGCTGGACAGCTACCCGCTGGCCTCGGCAACCTCGGTGCTGGTGATGATCCTGGTGGGCATCTTTTTTGTTTCGGGCGCCGACGCCGCTTCGCTGGTGATGGGCACGCTGTCGGAACACGGCACCACCGCGCCATCGCGACGCACAGTGATTTTCTGGGGGACGCTGACTGGTACGGTGGCGGCGATCATGCTGGCGATCGGCGACCCAGGCAACCCTGGCGAGGCGCTGACCGGGCTGCAGAACCTGACCATCGTCGTGGCCTTGCCATTCGTGGTGGTGATGGTGCTGCTATGCCTGGCGCTGTACCGCGACCTGCGCAAGGACCCGATGATGCTGCGCCACCTGCGCGGCAACGAGCTGATCGAGAAGGCCGTACTGTATGGGGCGGTGAAGCATGGGGAGGAGTTCTACATTGTGGTGCAGGAGAAGAAGGCATCGGCCAAGACAGCGGCAGAGGCCGAAGTAACCAGCAACTGACGGCGCCAACCCGAAAACCACGGGCTGCCACGCAGCCCGTTCGCGATTCGAGGCCGCGCCTGCTGAAACACAGACCCGCTTCAACCTTTCAACGCCGCCGCTATCTTCGCCACATCAATCTTGCCCATCTGCATCATGGCCTCTAACGCACGCTTGGCCGCCGCACGGTCGGGGTGGCCGATGGCTTCGATGAGGATGCGTGGAGTGATCTGCCACGAAATCCCCCATTTGTCCTTGCACCAGCCGCAAACGCTGGCCTCGCCGTCGTTGCCGACAATGGCCTCCCACAAGCGGTCGGTCTCTGCCTGGTCCACGGTACTGACCTGGAACGAAAATGCCTCACAGTGCTTGAAGGCCGATCCACCATTGAGCCCCACGCACGGGATACCCATTACCGTGAATTCCACGGTGATCACATCGCCCTGCTTGCCTGAAGGGTAATCGGCGGGTGCCTGGTGCACAGCGACCACCCGGCTATCGGGGAAAGTTCGGGCATAGAAGTTCGCCGCCTCTTCGGCAGCGTGGTCATACCACAGGCAGACGGTGTTCTTGGCAGTCATGGTCTTGCTCCACGATCGAAGGTGAGCCTTGAGTCTAGCCCCATAGCCCCGGCGTACCGGTAGCACCTGAAAACCTGATGCAAATGCAGGTTTGATAGGCGATCAAGCCGATAAAAAAAGCGCCCCAAGCGGAGCGCCAGAAAATCCACCCAAACCAAAGGAGCAACAAGGTTGCCAAGGTGGAATCACAGAATCGACAACGGGTACTCCACGATCAGCCGCACTTCGTCCAGGTCCGACTCGAACGCCGTGGCCCGGGTGGTGGCCTGGCGAACCCGCAACGACAGGTCCTTGGCCGCGCCCGTCTGCACCACATACTTCACCTCGATGTCACGCTCCCAGCGTTTCTGGTCGGTCAGCGGGTTGCCCGCAACGTCACGGCGCATGTAGGTGGCGTTGGCATTGGAGTAGTCAGCATCGGTACCCTTGTCGTAGCGTGTCATGAACGACAACCCGGGTACGCCGTAGGCAGCCATGTTCAGGTCATAACGCAGCATCCACGAACGCTCCTTGGGCGCGTTGAAGTCGCTGTACTGGATGGAGTTGTCGAGGAAGATCGAGTCGGACTGACGCAGGTAGTCGAAGTCGTCGTCGCCGTTGTTGCGCTGGTGCGTCAGGGCCAGGGTGTGAGCACCAAAGCGCACACCCAGCTTGGCGCTCCAGATGTCGTTGTCAAAGGCGCCCAGGCGCTGCTGCCCTTCATCCACAGCCTTGTAATAGTTGAAACCGCCAATCAGCGCCAGCGCCTCGCTCAGTGGCCAGCTCAGGCTGGTGCCGGCGTAGTACTGGTTCCACGCGTCCTTGAGCCGGCTACTGAACAGGCTGACGCTGACATGCTCATTGAGCCTGTAATCCCCCCCACCGTAGGCGATCCAGGGCGAATCGACCGGGCCGCCATAGAAGGTCACGAAGTTCTCCCGCAGGTCGCTGGACATCGGCTGGCTCATGGCATGCAGACGCCCGGCTTGCAGGGTAAGGTCCTTGATGCTGGTGTTCTCCAGGGTCACCCCACGGAAGCTTTCCGGCAGCAGCCGCGAGTCGCCAGCCGCCACCACCGGGTTGGCCGGGAACACATCCCCCACCTTCAGTACCGTGTCGAACAGTCGTAGCTTGGCCGCGCCCCCCACCTTGGTGTATTCGTCACGTGCCTGGCCGTCGCGGTCAACCGGCAATACGTCGAAAGAACTGCGCCCGCCGTTGCGGCCGCCGCCAGTGTCGAGCTTGAGGCCAAGCATGGCAAACGCATCCAGGCCAACACCTACGGTGCCCTGGGTGAAGCCCGACTCGAATCGGGTAATCACGGCATGCCCCCAGGCCTCGGAGTAGCCGTTGTCAGGTTGTTTGCTCGGGTTGTGTGTGGGGGCCACAGAATCGCGATTATCGCGGTTGAAGTAGAAGTTGCGGTTAAGCACGCTGAGGGTGCTGCCCTCCATGAAGCCGTCCGCACTTTTTTCTGCAGCAACAACCTGGCTGCCAACGCCGGCCAGCGCCAGGCAAGCAGCCAGTGTCAGGGGTGATCTGCACGTCATCCGATGCTCCTTGAACGTCGCATTTGTTGTTATGTCGGCGGGCCAAGATTGACGGCCGGCAGATAACGCCAAGGTGATCGGCGCATTACAATTGCGTCATCGGCAACGCAGCGCTCTGGGGCGGGCACTGCAACATTCTGCAGACATTTCCGACACTAGGCAGTGAACCTGCTGACAAAAAAACGGTCTTTCGCTGACGGTCAACTCACCGACCGGTTCATCGGCCCAGTCACCGGGCCTACTTTTTGTCCTGTTTCAGCGAAGACCCAACATGCCCGATTCCCGCCCAAATGCTTCCGCCCTCCCTGCCCTGCGCATCGGCCTGATTGCCGCCCTGGTGGGCCTGGCCGCCCCCGTGCACGCCGAAGAGCCTGCCAGCGACGCACGCTGGGTCAGTGACAGCCTGAGCACCTACGTGCGCAGCGGCCCGACCGACGGGCACCGCATTGTCGGCACGCTCAAGTCCGGGCAGAAGCTGACCCTGCTCGGCAGCCAGGGCAATTACAGCCAGGTGCGCGGGCAGAACGGCGATGTGGTGTGGATCCTCAGCAACGACCTGCAGGCAGTGCCCGGGCAGAACGAGCGCCTGCCGTTGCTCGATGCCCAGGTCACCGAACTGACCGGGCAGTTGAAGACCATCGACGACAGCTGGAAGAACCGCGTACAGGGCATGCAGGAAACGCTTGATTCGCGCAAGCAGCTGATTGACGAGTTGGAGGCACGCAACAAGGCACTGAACGAGCAGCTCGATCAGAGCCAGTCGGACCTGCGCGATACCCAGGCCCGCCTGGGGGATGAGAACAAGCAGGTGATGATGCGCTACATGGTGTATGGCGGCAGCATTGCCGGTGCAGGCTTGCTGGCGGGGCTGATCCTGCCGGCACTGACCCGTGGGCGCAAGAAGAACGATCGCTGGTTCTGAGTTCGGCAAGGCGTCGGGGCTGGAACGTGCAGGCCTGCCACAGGTCTTGCAGCAGCGGCCCCCCCCTACCGCAACCGTTCCAGCGCCTCCAGCACATACCCCGTGGCCCGCTCCACCTGCCCTTCCCGACACGCAATACCCAACTGCCGCCACAACCCCGGCCGCAGCGGTCGGCGGGCAATGCGCCGGTCCAGTTCGGTCGCCTCCCCCTCCTGCGGCAACAAGGTCGCCCCGTACCCGGCGCCGACCAGGCTCTTGATCGCATCGTTGTAGTTCAGCTCGATCCGCGGTTCGGGGTACAACCCCGCCGCTGCAAACCATTCGCCGGTAACCCGCGACAGCTGGGTGGTGCTGTCGTTCAGGATCAACGCCCGTTGCGCCAGCCAGGCCGGGGTGATCCTGACCGGTGGCTGCCAGTCGGCCGGCACATACGCCAGGATCGGGTCGCGCCGCCAGGGGGTAACCGTCAGCCCTTTGCCGGCCACCTGCGGCAAGGCCACAAGGCCGATATCCAGTGTGCCCTCACGCAAGCGCGCGAGCGACGCCTGGGAGGTCAGCACCTGGACCTGCACATCGATCCCCGGGTGCTCCACACGCAGGCGCGCCAGCGCCTGCGGCAGCAAATGGGCGATGGCACCGGTGGAGGCGCCCAGCCGCACACGCCCGGTCAACCCTTCGACCTGCCGGCGTACTTCGTCCAGCGCCAAGTCAGCGTCCGCCAGCAGGCGTCGGGCACGCCCCAGCAGTGTTTCACCGATGACGGTAGGCCGCACCTGGCCGCGGGTGCGGGTGAGCAACGGGGCGCCGATACGCGCCTCCAACTCGGCCACGTGCAAGCTGATGGTGGGCGGCGCCAGGTTAAGCTGGCGGGCGGCCTCGGCAAAGGAGCCCAGGTCGGTGATGACCACCAATGTGCGGAGGCGGTCGAGGCTGATTTCGCGCATTGTTCAGAGCCGGCCCTTTTGCGGGTAAACCCACAGGTTCACCACGGGTTTCAAAACTCATTCAGAAAACCTGAATGTATCGATCATCATATTCAAATTTTCATTACCAACGCTACGGGCGAGCATAGGCTATCTTTCCCCAACCGGACCCCGAGCATGCACACCCCTGTTGTTTTCATCGACGGCGACCAAGGCACCACAGGCCTGCAGATCCATGCCCGCCTGCAGGGCCGTAGCGATCTTCGCCTGCTGACCCTCCCCGAGGCCGAGCGCAAGGACCCGCAACGCCGCCGCGAAGCGATCAACAGCGCCGACATCGCCCTGCTGTGCCTGCCCGACGACGCCGCCCGCGAGGCCGTGGCCGCAATCCACAACCCACAGGTGCGGGTGATCGACGCCAGCTCGGCGCACCGCACCACACCAGGCTGGGTGTATGGCCTGCCGGAGCTTGACGAACAGCAAGCCGAGCGCATCGCGCAAAGTACGCGTGTCAGCAATCCCGGCTGCTATCCCACCGGCGCCATCGCGCTGCTGCACCCACTGGTCAAGGCTGGCTTGCTGCCTGCGGACTACCCCCTGAACATCCACGCCGTGTCTGGCTACTCCGGCGGTGGTCGCGCGGCGGTCGAGCGGCACGAACAGCCCGGCGCCGCCAAAGCGCCGGCGCTACAGCTGTATGGCCTGGAGCTGGCGCACAAGCACGTACCGGAGATCCAGCAGCACGCGGGGTTGTCGGCGCGGCCGATGTTCATGCCCGGCTATGGCGCCTACCGCCAAGGCATCGTGCTGAGCATTCCGCTGCAGCTTCGCCTGCTGCCTGGACAGGTCAGCGCCGAGCAGCTGCAAGGCTGCCTGGAACGGCATTACCAGGGTGCCCGCCATGTTCAGGTGATGCCTCTGCATCAGGGCGGCGCTGCGGCAAACCTCGACCCCGAGGCATTGAACGGCAGCAATGACCTGCGCCTGGCGCTGTACGCCAACCCCGAGCATGGCCAGGTACTGCTCACCGCAGTGTTCGACAACCTGGGCAAAGGTGCCTCTGGTGCTGCCGTGCAAAACCTCGACCTGATGCTCGGTGCCTTACAGGCACACGGCTGATGCGGCAAAACCGGTTAGACTGTACACCCGCGCCAACACAGCGCGGGTCGTATTCTCATCCGCCGGAGCCCCCAGATGTTCATCCTGAGCCGCCTCGACAGCGTGCCACCCGAATCTTTCCAGAACCAGATCCGCGAGCTGGTCATTCACAATGTCGGCGAATTGAGCAGTGTCGCCATCGCTGTCGACAACCCGCTGTACCCGCTGTACCAGTACGGCGTCGGCATGGAAGTCCACCAGTACCTGCAAGCGCTGGACGGCGCCCGCGGTCTGGCGGTGGCACTTACCTTGGCGCTGGATGCCGAAGCACCGGACCAGTTGCTGGGCTTTGCGCTGTCGCTGCCAGCCCAGGACGATGGACGGGCCTGTGCATTGGCCTTTCTGGCCGTGTGCGCCAGCCATCGCCGCCAGGGCATCGCCCGTGCTCTACTGGGCGACCTGCGGTCGCGCCATGCCTGCGTGGAGCTGAACGCCTTTGCCAACCAGGTGCCGTGGTTCGAGGCGATGGGCATGCAAGTGGTGGCCGCCAATGGACCGCAGGTGCTGATGAGCAGTACCGGCCAGCCCAGTGGTGCGCTGATCGGGCGCCTGGACATTGCGCCGATTTATCAGACGGCTGAAGTGCTGCAGATTCACACCTATCTGCTTAACCAGCAGGGTGAGGATGCAATGATCGAAGCGGAGCAGATGCGCGATGAGCGGCTGGATGAGCTGACCGCTCAGGCCCAGGAATGTGTGCGCCAGCGCAAGACCGTGCATTGATCCGATGGCCTGTTCGCGGGCTTGCCCGCGCCCACAGGAATACCGTAAGGCCCAAGGCCGGTGATGTACCTGTGGGAGCGGGCGAGCCCGCGAAGAAGCCCCATTGGCCTTTCAGCCATGCACCCAGCGCCGATGCAGCCCACGCGCCAGGGCATCCAGCACAAACCCCAGCACGCCAATCAGCAGCACCATCGCCATCAGTTCGGAATACGCCAGCCGGTCGCGGGTATCAAGAATGAAATACCCAAGCCCCGCACTCACCCCAAGCATTTCGCACGGCACCAGCACAATCCACAGAATACCGATGGCCAGGCGCACGCCCGTCAGCACGTGACCGATCACCCCCGGCACAATCACCTTGCACAAGGTTTCCCAGCGCGTTGCACTCAAGCTGCGGCTAAGTTGCAGCCAGCGCGGGTCCAGTTGACGCACCCCTGCCGCCGTATTCAGCAAGATCGGCCACAACGCGGCAAACGCCAGCAGGAAGTAGATCGGCTGGTCACCCACGCCCATCAGCATCACCACCACAGGCATCCACGACAATGGCGATATCATGCGCAGAAACTGGAATGCTGGCGTGGTCGCCGCCTCCAGGTGCCGGTAGCTGCCTACCAGCAAGCCCAGCGGCACACCCATCAGCAGCGCCAGCAGCAGCCCAATCAGGATGCGCTTGAGGCTGACCCAGATATGCCCATAGACCTCGCCCTGCCCCAGCAGCTCGACCAGGCTGGCCAGGGTTGCCGCCGGCGAAAAGCGCGCCGACAGGCCGTCGGCCTGGCCGAACAGTGCTACACCGGCCCACCATAACAGCAACAAGGCCAGCAACCCGACCAGCCCAAGGCCGGCATGTACGACATGGGTGCGCATCAGACCGCAAACTCCTCGCTACGCTCGAAGTTGTCGGCAATGCCGAACACCGACGGGCCACCCACTGTCGCGATGGCATTACGCACGAAGCGATCGTCGACCAGGTCGCGGGCGGCATACGCCGGATCCAGCCCGGCAAGGAAGGCATTGTCGCCTTCGATCAGGGTGGTTTTCAGGCGCTTGACCAGCTCTTCGGTGTAACTCGGGAACGGGTATGGCTGGAAGTCGATGCGCTTTTCGTCCCACTGCTGATGGCGAATGGCACCACTGGCAATGTAGCCAGCACGGTCTTCGGCGGCGGGCGCCAGGACCTTGGTCAGCACCGCAGGCTCGTGCGGGGTGTACTTGTTGGGGCCCGCCCGGGACAGCAGTGCGGCGGCTTCGGTGCGATGGTCACGGGTCCATTGCTGGGCCTTGACGATGGCGTTGACCACTTTCTGCGACCATTCCGGGCGGTTATTCAGGTCATGCTCGTGCATGAACACCACGCAGCACGCATGGTTGCGCCATACATCGCCGGTAAAGCGCTGCACGCGGCCCACCTTGAGGTTCTCGGCCAGTGCGTTGAACGGCTCGGCAACGATGTAGCCGGCAATGCGCTTGCTGGCCAGTGCGGGTGGCATGTCGGACGGTGGCAGCACCAGCAGGTTGACCTCGTTGGCGGCCAGTTGCGCATTGGCCGGCTTCGACACGGGCGTCAGGCCATTGTCGTTGAGCAACTGTTGCAGTACCACATTGTGGATCGAGTACCAGAACGGAATGGCCACTGTCTTGCCACCAAGCTGTTTCACGTCGGATATATCCGGCGCTACAGTCAGGCCCGAACCGCCCACGTGGTTCCAGGCCACCACCTTGGCTGGCACCTTGCTGCCATAGCGCGCCCACACCGTCATCGGCGAAAGCAGGTGGATGACATTGACCTGGCCGGAAATGAATGCCTCGATCACCTGCGCCCAGCTGCGCAGCAGCACCGGGCGCTCGGCCTGGATGCCTTCGGCCTCGAACAAGCCGTTGTTATGTGCCACCAGCAGCGGCGTGGCATCGGTGATCGGCAGGTAGCCGATACGCACCGGCGCGTCCGGCTCGGCAGCGGCACGCGCCTGCAAGCTCGACAGCAACGGCAATGCACCGGCAGCAGTGAGCATGGCGCCGAGCTTTAGGAAGTCACGACGCGAAGAAGAAGAACAGCAGTCATCCATGCACATGGACAGCCTCCGAGGGCAAAGGGGTTGGGGTAGGTTCGACTGTGCGGCTTGCCCGCCGAAGGGTTTTGAGGATGTCTATGCGCAAGGCCCCCAGCTCTTCGACCCTCTGCGTGCGCGGTTGCGGCAGGTCGATGTGCCACTGGCCAAGGATGTGCGCTGGGTGGTTGCCCAGTAGCAGAACCCGGTCTGACAGCAGCAGGGCTTCGTCGATATCGTGAGTGATCAGCACGGCCGCGGTCTTGTGCGTGGCGATCAGTTGCAGCAGCAGCTGCTGCATGTCGGCGCGGGTCACCTCATCCAACGCACCGAAGGGTTCATCCAGCAGCAAGACTTCGGGCTGGCGTGCCAGGCAGCGGGCCAGCGCGGTGCGCTGGGCCATGCCGCCAGACAACTGCGCCGGGTACTGGCCACGCGCGTGGGCCAGGCCCACAGCCGCAATCGCATGGTCGATGCGTGCACGGCGTTCGGCATCCGCCAGCTTGGGCTGACGGGCGAAGTCCAGGCCGAAGGCGACGTTTTTCTCCAGGCTCAGCCATGGCAGCAGGCTTGGGTCCTGAAAGGCCACCGCCAGACGCGGGTGCGGCCCCTGCAGCGGCTGGCCGTGCAAGCTCACGCTACCGCCGCCAGGCTGCTGCAGGCCTGCCAGCACCCGCAGCAGGCTTGACTTGCCCACACCACTGGGGCCAAGAATGCTCACGACTTCACCTGGCGCCAGCTGCAGGTCGAACTGCGCCAGCACCTGCTGCCAACCCCCCTCACGCGGGTAGCCCAGGCGGATGTCACAGGCCTTCAGCAACACTGCGCTCATGCAACGCCCGCCTGGCGCTGCAGTTCGGCGCGCAATTGCACCAGGCTGGGCGTGACGATCGGCACGAAGGCCGACTCCCGCCAGCGGCGGGCAAACCCTTCGCCGTATTCGCTGAGGTAAGCCTTGCCGCCACTGGCCTGCAATTCCAGTTGTACTGCGTCGGCAGCACTTTCAGCCAGGATGATGCGCAGCTTGAACAAGGCCGCCGGCTGCTGCTGGAAGCGACCGTCGAGCAAGCCCTGCTTGAGTTCGCTGACGGTGTTTTCCAGGCGTTCGCTAAGCACCTCACAGGCTTCGTCGAGGAACGACGCTCGGCCATGCAGGTGCGCGTGAACCTCTTCCAGCGCCCGTCGCGCCAGGCCGATGGCCATGCCACATTGCAGCGCCAGGAATGCCGGGCGTACCCGTGGCAGGAATTCGCGTGCATTTTCATGCAGCAGCCAGTCGCGTGCCAGCGATACCTGGTGAAAAGCCAGTGCTGCCGTGTTGCTCGACTGCAGGCCCATCAGTTGTAGATCATCAGAACGCTCCAGGCCTTGAGCGTCGGAAGGAATGGCCAGCACAAACGGCGCGCCGCCGGCTTCATCCTCGATGGCCGCCGCCACCACGAAGCCGCTTTTACGCAAGTTGGTCACCCAATGCAGTCGCCCTTCCAGGTGCCAGCCATCGGCTGCCGGGCGGCCACGCACCTGCAGCGCTTCGATACCGGACAGGAACTTCATGGCGTTGGACAGCCCGGTGGCACCGGCCAATTCACCGGTCAACAGGCGCGGCAGCAGGCGCTCACGCAGGGGCTGGTTGGGGCTGTGCAGCAGGTATTCGATGAAGGCACGCTGGCCCCAGCAGACGAAAGCCGCAGCCAATGAGCGGCTGGCAATGGCGGCGATGGCCTCGACCGCATCGGTCACCTGCCCGCCCGTACCGCCCAGCGCTGGGTCGACCCCTGTGCGCAACAGCTGCGATTCTGCGATCTGCGCCAGCACCTGCTGCGGTTCGCACAGGCCCCGGTCGATGGCCTCGGCATTGGCATCCAGCCAGTGTCGAAATGCACAATCTTGCATGGTCTTGCTCCTTTGATAACGCCGGGGCCGCTCTGCGGCCCGTTCGTGGCACAAGGCCGCTCCTACAACGGCCTGGTAAGGGCCATTATCACAGGTGGGCTACGCAGAAGGCTGCCAGCGGTATTTGCCAAGCTCTTCGTTGAGTGGCGTCTGGGCGAAAACATTAGCAAAGTTGCACAGGGTTGCGAGACTTACGCCCAGAATCACCTCCAAGGCGTTGCCTTCACTGAAGCCGGCCTCACGGAAGGCCTGGTAGGTGGCTTCGCTGACATTGCCACGGGTGGCGATCACTTCGCGGGCAAAGGCGGCCAGGGTTTCGTAGCGGGCGTTGGGGAGTTCGCCACGGGCACGCAGAGCATCGACCACCTCCTGCGGCAGCTTGGCCTTGTTCAGCGCGACGGCCGTATGGCCGGCCACGCAAAAGTCGCAGCCATGCTGGGTGGCCGCGATCAGTTGCACCACTTCACGCTCGGCCAGGCCAAGCTCAGACTTGCCATTGAGTGCCGAAACGGTCACGTAGGTTTCAAGCGCCGCCGGGGCGTTGGCCAGCACGCCGAGCAGGTTGGGGATGAAGCCGGAATTCTTCTGGGCATTCTCAAGAAACGGCCGTGCCGCTTCCGGGGCGCTCTGCAGCGTGTGTAAAGTAATGCGCGAGGACATGCAGTGATCTCCTTTGATGAGTGTCACTACAGTCTGTTGGTTATAAGAACTACCCTCCATATTCATCAGTCGCCTTTCCTTGTTCCTGAGTCTTTGTATTAGATGATTTCGTCCAGCCACCTTGTCGATTGGTTATTAGAGGGCCTGGAGCTCGATGCCAGCCTGTTTCATGTCGGGCGCTATTGCGGTGGCTGGCATGCCAGCACCCAGGGCATGGGCCGCGCCAGCTTCCACCTGGTGGTGCAAGGGCAGTGCTGGCTGCACATTGACGGCCTGCCGCAACCGGTGCGCCTGGAGAAGGGAGATGCCGTATTCCTGTTGCGCGACCTTGCCTATCGCTTGTCCAGCGATCAGGACCCGGTCGACGCCTGTGCCCAACCGCGCCAGGCCATGCAGGCGCTGGATAGCGAAGCCAGCGACGGCGTCGGGCTGGTTTGCGGCTTCTTCCATTTCCAGTCCGGCCTGTCTTCACTGATTGTCGAAGGCCTGGCCGACTGGATCCTGCTGCGCGCCGAAGACCCCGCCGGCAGTGCGGCGCGGGCGCTGTTCGAGCTCATTCTGGAAGAATGCCGGCGGGCCGCCGGCCCGTCGCAGGCGTTGCTGGAGCGCTTGACGCACCTGTTGTTCCTGTACGTGCTGCGCCAGCAGGTCATTGCCGGGCAGTCACTGGGCGGGCTTGTCGCCCTCGCTCGCCAGCCAGCGTTTACCGGGCTGCTGGAGCAGTTGATCGAACAACCGGGGCAAGCCTGGACGCTGGAGAGCATGGCCGCCTGCACCGGCTTATCGCGGTCTGCGTTTTTCAAGCGCTTCAACGAACTGGCGGGGCAATCGCCAGGGCAGGTGCTGCTGGCACTGCGCATGCGCCATGCCAGCCAGTTGCTGCGGGCGGGTAATACCGTGGAGCAAGTGGGTGCGCAGGTGGGGTATCAGTCGGTGGCGGCGTTTACCCGGGCGTTTGCCAAGGCCATGGGGGTGCAGCCTGGGGCCTATCGGCGCCAACACGAAGGGCGCTGATCGGCGTACTTCCCTACTCGCGCAAAGGCCGGTTCGGGCAAGCCCTTCACACCTGGTCTACCGGAATATCCCCAGCCCCCTTGGCCTCCCGCCGCTCACCCATCCAGGCATCGACCTGCTGGCCAAATTCAGCCGGGGCCTTGCGCCCGAAGCGCATGGCCAGGTCCAGCACAGTCTGCTGTGCCAATGACGCTTCCATGCGCTTCTGCGCCCCCAGCATCACTGCGTGGATCGCACAGGTACCCTCGGTCGCCCAACGCGGCGGCGAGCCGTCGAACAAGGTGCAACGCTCGCGCACCTCGCGGCAATCGAAGATCTTCTTTGGTCCATCAATGGCATGGACGATATCCAGCACGCTGATCTGCGCCGCCGGCCGCGCCAGGCGGAAGCCGCCGCGCACGCCTTCGGTGGCCGCCACCAGCCCGGCACGGGCCAGCTTGGTGAAGACCTTGGCCAGGTATTCCTGCGGCACGCCTTGCAACTCGGCCAGGTCGCGCACGCTGGAATCACGAGTTTCACCGCGCTCGTCGACTAAAAACAACAGGCAATGGATACCGTATTCCACGCCAGCACTGTAAAGCGACATTCAAATCTCCGACCGATTTTGTCGTACATGTTACGCCGATGCCCCGGCACTGACAAAACAAGGTGTCAAAAGGTTGCTCCACCGCAAAGGGAAAAGCCCTTGCCGAAGGAAACTACGACCGATATAGTCGTAGTTACTCGAAGGCCATACAGCTGGCCCCCGATGCCCTCTTCGAACCTTGCGGAGCACCTTCATGAAATCCAACATCCTGATCATCGGTGCCGGCTTTGCCGGTGTCTGGAGCGCCCTGAGCGCTGCCCGCCTACTCGACCAGGCGCAACGTGCCGACCTCAGCATCAGCGTGCTGGCGCCACAGCCGGAACTGCGCATTCGTCCGCGCTTTTACGAGGCCGACGTGCATGGCATGAAGGCGCCTCTGGGTGATCTGTTCGAGGCTGTGGGCATTCACTTCTTCCCGGGCAACGCCGACAGCATCGACACCGAAGGTCGCAGCGTCAGCTATACCGATACCCACGGCCAGCCACAGCGCATCGCCTACGACCGCCTGATCCTGGCCGCAGGCAGCCAGGTTGCCCGCCCGGCAGTACCAGGCCTGGCGGAGCATGCGTTCGATGTCGACCAGATGGAATCGGCCATGCGCCTGGAGCAGCATCTGGTCGATCTGGCCGCCCTGCCCGCTTCGCCAACTCGCAATACCGTGGTGGTGTGCGGCGGCGGCTTCACCGGCATCGAGACCGCAACCGAAATGCCTACTCGCCTGCGCTCGATCTTCGGGGCCGACGCGGCATTGCGGGTAGTGGTGGTCGACCGTGGTGCGCAAGTGGGGGCGGCATTGGGTGAAGGGATCACACCGTCGATTGTTGCCGCGTGTGAACAGGCCGGGGTCGAATGGCTGGCCGGCGCTTCGGTGGTGGCTGTCGATGCTGCGGGAGTCACCCTGGACAACGGCGAGCACATCGCCAGCAACACGGTAATCTGGACCGTTGGCGTCAAGGCCAGTCCGTTGACGGCGCACGTTGCCGGCGAGCGCGATACCTTCGGCAGGCTGAAAGTGGATGGCCATTTGAAAGTGCTGGGCCAGGAGCACGTTTACGCCACCGGCGACACCGCCTGGGCTGCGGTGGATGACCTGGGCAACCATGCCCTGATGACGTGCCAGCACGCCATCCCCATGGGCCGCCACGCCGGTAACAACGCCGCCGCCGACCTGCTCGGCCTGCAGCCGGTGCTGTATCGCCAGCCCAAATACGTCACCTGCCTGGACCTGGGCGACTGGGGCGCCGCCTTCAGCGAAGGCTGGGAGCGCGAATTGAAGCTGCACGGCCAGGAAGGCAAGGCCCTCAAGCGCCAGATCAACTCGGTATGGATTTACCCGCCAGCGGCTGACCGCGCCTTGGCGCTGGCTGCGGCGGACCCAATGATCGCCATCGTTTAACGGCGTTTTCCTGACAAAACCGTCAACAATTGGCGGTTTTGTCAGTTTTGGCCGTTACATTGAATGGCTGTTCAATAATGATGGCCATATGGCATCATTGAAATCAAAAAAGTCACGAGGGTGAGACACACAAACAACTCCGCAGCGCATCAAGAGCCTGGCGCCATACCGGTGACCCGGCCATCCACCCAAGCTCCTGAGGCCTGCACGCCACCGTCAAGGAGCATTCCATGCAGTTACGGAATTTGAAGATCGGCATTCGCGCTGCAAGCGTGTTCGCCCTGTTGGGCATCCTGGTCCTGTTCATGGGCTTGATCGCACTTTACGAAACCCGGCAGATGGACAAGGCCACGGATGAAATCCGGGTGACCTGGATGCCGGCCGTAATAGCCCTCGGTGACATCAGCACCAACCTCGGGCGTGCCCGCGCCGTCACCTTGCGTGCCGCGCTGGACGACAACCCCAGTGACCGCGAGCGCAACCTGCAGATGCTCAACGGCATCAATACCGAGCTGAATAATGCGCTGAAGGATTATGCCGACACGATCATCGCTGCCGATGACCGCGCCCTGTTCAATGCCTTCAGCGCTGCTTATCAGCACTATTTCGAATTACAGACCCGTGTGCTGCAAGGCATTCAAGCTGGGCACATGGACGACGCCAAGCAGCAGATCAGCGGCCCGCTGACTCAGCGCGCCGACAGCATGATGCAGGCCATGGCAGCGTTGATCGCCTATAACGGCACAGGTGCCGAACAAGCCTCGCAGCGCAGCAGCGACGTAGCGGACGAAGCGTTCACCGCGCTGGTTGCCTCACTGGTGGTGATCATGCTGGCCCTTGCCACCATCGCTACCGTGCTCACCCGCAGTATCGTCGTGCCGCTGGCCGACGCGCTGGCTGTGGCCGAGCGCGTGGCGACCGGCGACCTGACCCGGGAGATACGGGTAACCGGCCGCGATGAGCCGGCCATGCTATTGCGCGCCCTGAGCCGGATGCAGGGCAGCCTGCGCGATACCATTCGCCAGATCGCCGCGTCTTCCGACCAACTGGCCTCGGCCTCGGAAGAACTGCACACCGTCACTGAAGACACCAGCCGCGGCCTGCATCAGCAAAGTGCAGAAATCGACCAGGCCGCCACGGCGGTGAACCAGATGACTGCGGCAGTCGAGGAAGTGGCGAACAACGCGGTCAGCACTGCTGATGCTTCCAAAGGCGCTGACCAGACCACCCGCGATGGCCGCGACCAGGTCAACCAGGCGCTGGCATCCATCCAGCATCTGGTAGCGGATGTGACCGGCACATCAGTTGAGATCGAGCAGCTGGCCAGCAACGCCAACGAGATCAGCCGGGTGCTGGACGTGATTGGTGCAATTGCCGGGCAGACCAACCTGCTGGCACTGAACGCCGCCATCGAGGCGGCACGGGCCGGAGAGGCAGGACGTGGGTTTGCCGTGGTGGCTGACGAGGTACGCGCCCTCGCCCACCGTACCCAGCAATCGACGGCAGAGATCGAGCAGATGATTGCCGGGATTCAGAACGGCACCGAGCGGGCAGTGACAGCAATGCACAGCAGCCAGGGTCGCGCCACGGGTACGCTGGAAGTGGCACAAAGCGCAGGGCAGGCGTTGGAAGTGATTGCCGAGGCCATTGCTTCGATCAACCAGCGCAACCTGGTGATTGCCAGTGCCTCGGAAGAGCAGGCGCAGGTCGCACGCGAGGTGGACCGGAACCTGGTGAATATTCGTGACCTGGCGATGCAAACGTCGGCGGGCGCGAACCAGACCAGTGCGGCGGCGCAGGATCTGTCGCGGTTGGCGGTGGACCTGAACGGGATGGTGGCGCAGTTCAAGGTTTGATCCAAAACAGCCGGGGCCGCATTGCGGCCCCGGCTACAGCAACAGCGGTCTATCAGTCGTTGACGCTTACCACCCGCCCCGCCTTCTCGACAGCCTTGCCGCGCGTCGCCAGGCAGTAGTAAAGCGGCACGGTCACCAGCAAGCCGAACAGCCACGACAGGTCAGCCCCTTCGACAATGTTCGAGTACGGCCCCACATACAGCGAAGTATTGGCAAACGGCAGCTGCACCAGGATGCCGCAGGCATAGGCAATGATCGCGTGGTGGTTGAAGCGGCCATAGATGCCGCCGTCGGCACTGAAGATCGAGGCGATGTCGTACTGGCCCTTCTTGATCAGGTAGAAATCGATCAGGTTGATCGAAGCCCACGGCACCAGCACCAGCAGCAGCGCCAGGATCAGGCCGATGAACTGGCCGATGAAGTCCGCCGAGGCATTCAGTGCCACCATCCCGCAGCCCACCAGAATGATCGAGGCCAGGATCACCCGTACCCTGATACTCGGCGTCCACTCGGCCATGAAGGTCTGGATCGCGGTCACGATCGACAGCACGGCGCCGTAAAGGTTGAGGGCGTTGTGGCTGATGATGTTAAGCAGGAACAGCACCATCAGGATCGGGCCCAGCCAGCCGGTGGCCTGCTTCACCGCATCCATTGCGTCGGTGCCTTCCGGCACGCACAGCACCGCCACCGTACCAAAGCTGAAGCACAGGATGGTGCCCAGGGTGGCGCCGAAGTAAGTGGCCCAGAACGGCTTGGCAATGCCCACTTCACGGGGCAGGTAGCGCGAGTAGTCAGAGGTGTACGGCGAGAAGCTGATCTGCCAGATCACACCCAGCGACACGGTGGCAATGAAGCCCGACAGGTTGAACGCGCCACGGCTGAAAAAGTCCGCCGGCAGATCCTGGACGAACATCATGATGAAACCGGCCAGCAACGCCGAGCCCATCACCCAGGTACCGATGCGGTTGAGGATATGGATAAAGCGGTAGCCGATCACGCCAATGGCAGTCGCACTCAGGGCACCGATCACGATCGCGCCGGGCATCGGCACGCTCGGCGCGATGCCGTGAATGGTCTTGCCCGCCAGGACGATATTGGAAATGAAGAAGCCGACATAGATCAGCGCGGTGAAGAACACGATCAGCAAGGCACCGTAGCGGCCAAACTGGCCACGGCTCTGCACCATTTGCGGAATGCCCAGCTGCGGCCCCTGTGCAGAGGCCAGGGCGATGACCACGCCCCCGACCAGATGGCCCAGCACGATGGCGATCAGGCCCCACAACAGGTTCAGGTGGAACACCTGGACCACCATGGCGCCGGTCACGATAGGCAATGGCGCAATGTTGGTACTGAACCAGAGGGTGAACAGGTCGCGCGCCTTCCCATGGCGCTCGGCAGGTGGAACGTAATCGACCGTGTGATTCTCGACAAACTGGTGTTGCGACGACGGTTGGGACATGGTTTTCAGCTCGAAAGGTCGTTTTTATCTTTGTAAGGAAACCGCATCAAGGCGGCCTCTCAGCTGCGGACCATATTATGGTATTCCAAACTTTTGACAACACTGATCCGCATGAAAAAACGGCCACTGATCCGCTTGCGAAACCCCTGCGACAAACCGCCTCACCGCTCAAGGCCACGGTTTTCGTGGCTTTGGGCCGTTCATCGCGAAAACGCAGGGTTGAAAATTCCGCTTGCAAAATAGGTATTACGGTATACCATCAGACACATCAACGATAAAAACCGCGGACCACCGCAGCCCTTCAGAGGTACTCCCGATGATCGACGCAACTGTCTACAAGAACGTTCTGGGCTCCTTCCCGTCCGGCGTTACCGTCATCACCACCCAGGACGACGACGGCTCGGTCGTCGGCCTGACCGCCAGCGCCTTCTCCTCCCTGTCGATGGACCCGCCGCTGGTGCTGTTCTGCCCCAACTACACCTCCGACTCCTACCCGGTACTGATCAAGCAGAAGCGCTTTGCCATTCACCTGCTGTCCGGTGAACAGCAGGCTGAAGCCTACGCGTTCGCCAAGAAGGGAAAGGACAAGGCCAGCGGCATCGAGTGGACCCTGAGCGAACTGGGCAACCCGATCCTGGCCGGTGCCACCGCCGTCATCGAATGCGAACTGTGGCGTGAATATGAAGGTGGCGACCACGCCATCATGGTCGGCAAGGTACACAACCTGATCGTCCCTGCCGAAGCGCCACGGCCGATGGTGTACTGCCGCGGCAAGATGGCCAGCCTGCCGGCCTTTGCCTGAAGCCTGCAGTTGGACGCAGCCTGCTCCCACACTGAAGCCCGATTGACTGACGGGCAATAACAAGCGTTGAGGAAAAACCCATGAAATTTTCGTTGTTCGTACACATGGAACGTTGGGATGAACAGGTCAGCCACCGCCAGCTGTTCGAAGACCTGACCGAACTGACCCTGATGGCCGAAGACGGCGGTTTCAGCACCGTGTGGATCGGCGAACACCACGCCATGGAATACACCATTTCGCCAAGCCCGATGCCGCTGCTGGCCTACCTGGCCGCGCGCACCGAGAAGATCCGCCTGGGCGCTGGCACCATCATCGCGCCGTTCTGGAACCCGATCCGCGTCGCTGGCGAATGCGCCCTGCTCGACGTGATCAGCAACGGCCGCATGGAAGTGGGCCTGGCCCGCGGCGCCTACCAGTTCGAGTTCGACCGCATGGCAGGTGGCATGCCGGCCACCGACGGCGGCAAGGCGCTGCGCGAGATGGTACCGGTGGTGCGTAAGCTGTGGGAAGGCGACTACGCCCACGACGGTGAAATCTACAAGTTCCCGACCTCCACCAGCGTACCGAAGCCGTTCAACGCCACGCCGCCTATGTGGATCGCCGCCCGCGACCCGGACTCGCACAACTTCGCCGTTGCCAATGGTTGCAATGTCATGGTCACCCCGCTGATGAAGGGGGACGAAGAAGTGCTGGACCTGAAGAACAAGTTCCAGGCCGCCCTGGACAACAACCCAGACGTGCCGCGCCCGCAACTGATGGTGCTGCGCCACACCCATGTGCACAGCCCGGCTGATCCGGAAGGCTGGAAGGTCGGCGCCCAGGCGATCTCGCGCTTCTACCGCACCTTCGATGCCTGGTTCGGCAACAAGACCACCCCGGTGAATGGCTTTCTGGAGCCGAGCCCGGAGTCGAAATTCGCCGAAGTGCCGGCGTTCCAGCTGGAGAACATCCGCAAGAACACCATGATCGGCACGCCGGAAGAGATCATCGCACGCATCAAGTACTACCAGGAACTGGGCGTCGACGAGTTCAGCTTCTGGTGCGACAACAGCTTGCCCCACGCCGAGAAGAAGAAGTCGCTCGAGCTGTTCATCAAGGAAGTGGTGCCGGCGTTCGCCTGAATTCCCATTGCCTGAATCATTGCGGGGCGCGCCCGCTCCCGTGGGCCCCTTCGGCCTGCGTGAGCGGGCTTTTTTTTGAAACCTGTGCAGTCCCTGTGGAAGCGGGCAAGCCCGCGAAGAGGCCAGTACAGACAACAGAGAAATCAAGGCATCAGGCCACCTTTCGTCCCCCGGCAAGAGAAATTTCCTGACACCTCTTGCACAACAAATATTATGGTATACCATCAGACAACAAGAGCTGATAACCCTCACCAGGAGCCATCCATGAGTTTCGAAATCCGCAAGATCGTCACCTACTCCGAAGAGACCCGCATCGAAGGCGGCAAAGCCACCGACAAGCCGGTGACCATGGTCGGCCTGGCCGTCGTGATCAAGAACCCATGGGCCGGTCGCGGTTTCGTTGAAGATCTGAAGCCGGAAATTCGCGCCAACTGCTCGGAGCTGGGTGCCCTGATGGTCGAGCGCCTGACTGCTGCCATTGGCGGCGCCGACAAGATCGAGGCCTACGGTAAGGCCGCCGTCGTCGGCGCCGATGGCGAAATCGAGCACGCCTCGGCCGTCATCCATACCCTGCGCTTCGGCAACCACTACCGCGAGGCGGTACAGGCCAAGAGCTACCTGAGCTTCACCAACAAGCGCGGCGGCCCAGGCACTTCGATCCAGATCCCGATGATGCAGAAGGACGACGAAGGCCTGCGTTCGCACTACATCACCCTGGAAATGCAGATCGAAGATGCCCCGCGTGCCGATGAAATCGTCGTGGTCCTGGGCGCAGCCGATGGCGGCCGCCTGCACCCGCGCATCGGCAACCGTTACATCGACCTGGAAGAACTGGCTGCCGAAAAAGCCAACGCTCAATAACAACAACCAAGACGGGCCGGGGCGTGGCGTGCTTACCCGCCGCGCCCGACCTTCAAGGAGCGCCCTCCATGATTCAGCCTGTCGCTGAACGCACACCTGCCGGCACCAGCTATCTGGATGTCGGCCAGGGCCAACCCGTGGTACTGATCCACGGCGTGGGCCTGAACAAGGAAATGTGGGGCGGTCAGTTCGTTGGCCTGGCCAACGACTACCGCGTCATCGCCTACGACATGCTCGGCCACGGTCAAAGCCGCGTACCGGCCGCCGACACACCGCTGGAAGGCTATGCCGACCAGCTCGCCGAACTGCTTGACCACCTGCAAATTGCACAAGCCACCGTGATCGGCTTCTCCATGGGCGGCCTGGTTGCCCGTGCGTTCGCCCTCAATTACCCGCAGCGCCTGGCTGCACTCGTCGTGCTCAACAGCGTGTTCAACCGCACCCCCGAGCAAAGTGCCGGGGTGATCGCCCGCGCTGCCCAGGCGGCGGAGCTGGGCCCAGACGCCAACGTCGATGCTGCCCTGGACCGCTGGTTCAGCCGTGAATACAAGGCTGCCAACCCGGCGCAGGTCGCCGCCATTCGCCAGGTGCTGGCGAGCAACGACCCGCAGGGTTACCACACCACTTATTCGCTGTTCGCCACTCAGGACATGTACCGCGCCGACGACCTGGGCAGTATCCAGGTGCCGACGCTGATCGCCACCGGCGAACTCGACTCGGGCTCCACCCCGGCCATGACCCGCCAGCTCGCCGCCAGCATTCCTGGCGCACGCAGTGTGGTCCTCGCCGAGCAACGGCATATGATGCCGGTGGAAGCACCGCGTGAAGTCAACAAGATGCTGCTGGACTTCCTCACCCAAGCCCGCACCCTCACCGAATCCGCCAAGGGGATTGTTGCATGACCCTCGTTCGTTTCCAGATGTGCATCGACGGCCAATGGCGCGATGCCCAGAGCGGCAAGACCTTCGACAGCCTCAACCCGGCCACCGCCCAGGCCTGGGCGCAACTGCCCGACGCCGATGAAGCCGATGTGGAGCTGGCCGTTCAGGCCGCCCAGCGTGCCTTCGACAGCAAGGCGTGGCGCAGCATTACCGCCACCGCGCGCGGCAAGCTGTTGCGTCGTCTGGGTGACCTGATTGCCGAGAACAAGGAGCACCTGGCCCAGCTGGAAAGCCGTGACAACGGCAAGCTGATCCGCGAAACCCGCGGTCAGGTCGGCTATCTGCCAGAGTTCTTCCACTACACTGCGGGCCTGGCCGACAAGCTCGAAGGCGGCACCCTGCCGCTGGACAAACCCGACCTGTTCGCCTACACCGTGCACGAGCCAATCGGCGTGGTTGCCGGGATCATCCCGTGGAACAGCCCGCTGTACCTCACCGCGATCAAGCTGGCGCCGGCCTTGGCTGCCGGCAACACCATCGTGCTCAAACCGTCCGAGCACGCCTCGGCGACCATCCTCGAGCTGGCCCGACTGGCCCTTGAGGCCGGCTTCCCGGCCGGTGTGGTCAACGTGGTCACCGGCTACGGCCCCAGCACCGGCGCGGCGCTGACCCGCCACCCGCTGGTGCGCAAGATCGCCTTCACCGGCGGTGCCGCCACCGCCCGCCACGTGGTGCGCAGCAGTGCCGAAAACTTCGCCAAGCTGTCGCTGGAACTGGGGGGCAAGTCGCCGAACATCATCTTCGCCGACGCCGACCTGGACAGCGCCATCAATGGCGCCGTGGCCGGCATCTACGCCGCGTCCGGGCAAAGCTGCGTGGCCGGTTCGCGCCTGCTGGTGCAGGATGAAATCTTCGACGTGTTCGTCGAGCGCCTGATTGCCCGCGCCAAGCGCATCCGCATCGGCAACCCGCAGGACGACGCCAGCGAAATGGGCCCGATGGCCACCGCGCAACAGCTGGCAGTCGTCGAAGGCCTGGTGGCAGCAGCCAAGGCCGAAGGCGCAAAACTGCACATGGGCGGAAAGCGTGCCGACGTTGAAGGTGACGGCTGGTTCTACGAGCCGACCCTGTTCGAGTGCGACAGCAACGCGATGACCATCATGCAGGAAGAAGTGTTCGGCCCGGTCGCCGCGGTGATCCGCTTCAAGACCGAAGAAGAAGCACTGGCCATAGCCAACGACTCGCAATTCGGCCTGGCTGCCGGCATCTGGACGCGCGATCTGGGCCGTGCCCACCGCCTGGCCCGCGACGTGCGTTCGGGGATCATCTGGGTCAACACCTACCGTGCCGTGTCGGCCATGGCACCGATAGGTGGTTTCAAGAACAGCGGCTACGGCCGTGAGAGCGGCATCGATTCGGTGCTGGCCTATACCGAGCTGAAGACCGTGTGGATCAACTTGTCCATCGCGCCGATGCCCGACCCGTTCGTGATGCGCTAAGAGGAACACGAGATGATCGAACCCGGCATCTACAAAGACGTGATGGGCTCCTTCCCATCCGGCGTCACGGTAGTGACCACCCTGGACGCCGACGGCGGCATCGTCGGCATCACCGCCAGTGCATTCAGCGCGCTGTCGATCGACCCGGCGCTGGTGCTGTTCTGCCCCAACTACGCCTCCGACACCTACCCGATCCTGCGCGACAGCAAGCAGTTCGCCATCCACCTGCTGTCCGCCGACCAGACCGCCGAAGCCTATGCCTTCGCAGGCAAGGGCAAGGACAAGGCCAAGGGCGTGGAGTGGCACCTGAGCGAGCTGGGCAACCCCCTGCTGGCCAAGGCTACGGCGATCATCGAGTGCGAGTTGTGGCGCGAGTACGACGGCGGTGACCACGCGATCATTGTCGGCGCGGTGAAGAACCTGGTGTTGCCGGCCGAGCCGGAGACCCCGATGGTCTACCACAAAGGCAAGCTCGGCGCCCTGCCGCCGCTTGGCTGATACATCTTGAAGTCGGTGTTGGCTTTTTCGCGGGCTCGCCCGCTCCCACAGGTATCGCACAGATCCTGGGACCCGTGGGAGCGGGCAAGCCCGCGAAAAAGCCAACACCGATGACCCTGTTTTCAGGGGTCGCGCTAATCGTCTCACCCTCGGTTGCGGCCCCTGTTTTATGCCGGAGTACTGCACATGAGCAATGAAAAGTACGAAAAGGGTCTGAAAATCCGCACCCAGGTGCTGGGCGAGGACTACGTCAACCGCTCGATCCAGAACGCAGATGAGTTCACCAAACCGTTGCAGGAGCTGGTCACCGAGTATTGCTGGGGTCACGTCTGGGGCCGTGAAGGCTTGTCGCTGAAAGAGCGCAGCATGATAAACTTGGCCATGATTTCCGCGCTCAACAGGCCCCACGAGCTCAAATTGCACATTCGCGGTGCCCTGCGCAATGGCCTGAGCCGTGAACAGATTCGCGAAATCCTGCTCCAGGTCGGCATTTATTGCGGCGTACCCGCGGCGGTGGACAGTTTCCGCCTGGCCCGTGAAGCCTTTGCCGAAGCCGATGCGGAGCCAACCCGTTAACAACGGGCTGTTCGAACCACTGCATGGAAAGCCTCGGTTCGAGGCATTCCGCGATGTTGGCGCAACAGCCTCATAAAGAGCGCACCTGATGAAACGCCAGCCACTCGACGACAGCTTCAAGGTCAACCGCAATCCCGTTACTCTGCGCGAAATCGTGCTCGACAAGCTGCGCGCCGCTATCATGAACTTTCACCTGCTGCCCGGCGACCGCCTGGTCGAACGCGACCTGTGCGACCGCCTCGGCGTCAGCCGCACTTCGGTACGTGAAGCGCTGCGTCACCTGGAGTCCGAAGGCCTGGTGGAGTTCGCCGACGCCAAAGGCCCACGGGTGGCCATCATCACCCTGGAAGACGCACGTGACATCTATGAGCTGCGCTGTGTGCTCGAAGGCCTGATCGTGCAACTGTTCACCCTCAACGCCAAGGCCAAGGACATCCGTGCGCTGGAACGCGCGCTGGAAGTGAACCGCGAGGCACTGGAAGAAGGTGAGCTGCAACAGGTACTGGATTCGGTACAAGGTTTCTACGATGTGCTGCTGGAAGGCTCCGGCAACCAGGTGGCGGCCCAGCAGTTGCGCCAGTTGCAAGCACGCATCAGCTACCTGCGCGCCACCTCGGTATCGCAGGAAAACCGCCGCGGCGCCAGCAACCGCGAAATGGAAAAGATCGTCGAGGCCATCAAGGGCGGTGACCCGCTGGTAGCCCACCAGGCCTCGGTCGACCACGTCCGCGCCGCCGCCAAGGTGGCCCTGGACTACCTGCGCCAGAAGCAGGATGACAACGCCAAGGTGCGCGACATTGTCGAACCCTTGGCCCTGAAGGAACCCCGCATAGGTCGCTGATCATGCCCAATGCCCCGCGCTACTGCCCGCACTGCACCACGGAACTGGCCCGGGGCGTTCCCACAGGCGATACCCACGAACGCCTGCATTGCACCGGCTGCGGCTACATCCATTACATCAACCCCAAGATCATCGCCGGCTGCATCATCGAGCGCGATGGAAAGTACCTGCTGTGCCAGCGCGCCATTCCCCCTCGCCCCGGCACCTGGACCTTGCCTGCCGGGTTCATGGAGGCTGGCGAAACCACCGAGCAGGCGGCGCTGCGCGAGGTATGGGAAGAAAGCGGCGTACGTGCAGACATCGTCTCGCCGTATTCGATCTTCAGCGTGCCAAAGATCAGCGAGGTGTACATCATCTTCCGAGCCATCGTCACCGAAGAAACCGGGCAGTACGGGCCTGAGACGCTGGCGTACAAGTTCTTCGAGCCGGATGAAATCCCCTGGGATGAGATCTACTACCCGGCCATCCGGCAAATTCTCGAACGCTACATCCTCGAGCGGCAGGCCGGGGTGTATGGCATTTACATGGGCAATGATGACACCGGCAAGGTGCACTTCATGCGCTAGCCGGTACGGCCTCTTCGCGGGTGAACCTGCACTCACCCGGATCGCGCAGTTACAGAGGCTCGTGCAGTGGCACAGCCCTCACAAAACCCTCGCCAACGGTCTATTCTCGGTGCACCCTAAGGGCCTTGAGAAAGAGGACCGGCAAAGCACATGGCTAGATGGCTAGATGGCGGCGGGCTAATGGCCGAACGCATCCGCAACCACGACTGGGCCACCACCCCGCTGGGCCCGCTGGAACATTGGCCCGATGCCCTGAAAACCACGATAGCTCTGTGCCTGGCCTCGCGCTTTCCGCAAGCCGTGCTCTGGGGCCCGGACTTGATTACCCTGTACAACGATGCCTTCACCCCGATTCTCGGTCGCAAGCCCCTGGCCTTGGGCATCCCCTTCCGCGACGTGTGGCACGAAGCCTGGGATGAAATCAGCAGCATGGCGGCCCGCGCGTTGGCCGGCGAAGCGGTTTACATCGAAGACTTCCCGCTGATGATCGACCGCAACGGCGGCCTGGAGCGGGCCTATTTTACCTTCTGCTACAGCCCGATTCGCGGCCACGATGGCGAGATACTGGGCATGCTCGACACGGTCACCGAAACCACCGCCAGCGTGGTCACCAACCAGCGCCTGAACTTTCTCGATACCCTCGGGCGAGCCGTGACCGAGGCGACCGACCCGGACCAGATCATGGCCATCACCACCCGCATGCTGGTCGAGCACCTTGGCTTGTCCAGCTGCGCCTATGCAACGATGGACCCCGACGAGGACGGTTTCACCATTTGCGGCGATGCGGTGACACCCGGCTCACCACGCCTGGTGGGCCACTATCACCTGCATGACTTCGGCCGCCTGGCGGTCAGCCGCCTGCGCAGCGGCCTGGCCTTGGTGATCAACGACAACCTGCGCGAACTGGCCACTGACGAGGCGGCGACTTTTCAGGCCATCGGCATTACGGCCACCATCTGCATGCCACTGATCAAGGGTGGCAGGCTGACCGCGCTGATGGCGATTCACGACCGCGTACCCCGGGTATGGACCGACTACGAGCAAACACTGATCAGCGAAGTGACCGAGCGATGCTGGGCGCACATACAGCGGGCGCAGGCCCATGCCGAAGTGCGCGAAGCGATGGCGGCCCTTGAAGCGCTCAACACGACCTTGGAACATCGCGTAGAAGAACGCACCACTCAGCTGCTGCACACCGAGGCCGTGCTGCGCCAAGCCCAGAAGCTGGAAGCCATTGGCCAGCTGACCGGCGGCGTAGCCCACGACTTCAATAACCTGCTGACCATCATCCGCTCGTCGCTGCACTTCCTGCAGCGCCCCAACCTGGCCGAGGAGCGCCGCGAGCGCTACCTCAAGACCATGTCCGACACAGTCGACCGTGGTGCCAAACTGACCGGCCAGCTACTGGCCTTTGCCCGACGCCAGGCCCTCAGCCCACAGGTGTTCGAAGCCGGGCCACGGCTGGAAGCCATGGCCGACATGCTCGACACCGTCACTGGCGCGCGCATCCGGGTCGAGCTGCAGCTACCCCAGGCGCCCTGCCACATCCGCGCCGACCTCAGCCAGTTGGAAACCGCGGTAATCAACCTGATGCTCAACGGCCGCGATGCCATGGCTGGCGAAGGTGCCTTGCAGCTGCGCCTGCAGGCCGACCAGTGCCTGCCGGCCTTGCGCGGTCAGCCTTCACAGCCAGGCCCGTTCGCGGCGATATCGGTGAGCGACAACGGAGTCGGTATTGCCACCGAGTTGCTGGAGCGCATCTTCGACCCGTTCTTCACCACCAAGGCCCCAGGTGAAGGTACCGGGCTCGGGTTGTCGCAGGTGTTTGGTTTCGCCAAGCAATCCGGGGGCGATGTACAGGTGAACAGCATCCCCGGCCAGGGCACCACCTTTACCCTGTATCTGCCGCAGGAGGCACCAACTGCGGCCTCGCCCGAAGACGCCTCGGCCGGCAGCCAGCCACAGGTACAGGGCGAGCGGCGACGAATACTGGTGGTAGAAGACAATCCCGACCTGGGCAGTTTCACAGCTCAGCTCCTCGAGGACCACGGCTACCAAATCAGCTATGCACGGTCGGCAGAAGAAGCGCTGGCGCAGTTGACTGGCCCGGCAGGTGATTTTGATGCGGTGTTTTCCGATGTGGTCATGCCCGGAATGGGTGGCTTGGCACTGGCCCGCGAACTTCGCCGCCAGCGCCCGCAGTTGCCGGTGATCCTGACTTCGGGCTATAGCGAGGCGATTGCCGAAGGCGGGCACCAAGGGTTCACCTTCCTGGCCAAACCCTACTCGGCAGAACAGGTGTGCCAGATACTCGGCAAAGTATTCGGCCACTGATACCTTGCATCGCAATAGGCGATCAACGGCGCCCTTCTGCCAGCATGCGCACCGCCAGCCCCGCCAGCACCGTTCCCATCAACCAACGCTGAACCTGTTGCCACAGCGGCCTGCCAGCCAGGAACACGGCGATGGAACCGGCCATGATCGCAATCAGCGCGTTGACCGTAACGCTGATGGCGATCTGCGTCGAACCCAGCACCAGCGACTGCAACAGCACGCTGCCGTGGCCCGGCTCGATGAATTGCGGCATGAGCGACAGGTACATGACGGCAATCTTGGGGTTGAGCAGGCTGGTGGCAAACCCCATGGTGAATAGCCGCCGCGGGCTGTCGGCGGGCAGTTCACGGAGCTGGAACGGCGATTGGCCACCCGGCCGCAGCGCCTGCCAGGCCAGGTACAACAGGTACAGCGCGCCACCGATGCGCAGCGCGTCGTAGGCAAAGGGTACCGCCATCACCAGCGCCGTGATGCCCATTGCCGCGCAGAACATGTAGATGACGAAGCCCAGAGCCACACCGCCAAGCGAAATCAACCCGGCTTGGCGGCCCTGGCAGATCGAGCGGGAAATCAGGTAGATCATGTTCGGCCCTGGGGTCAGGACCATGCCGAGGCAAATCAAGGCGAACGTGAGCAGTTGCGTGGTTTCGGGCACGGGGCACATCCTGGTTGTGCATTAGGTTGCAGCGAGTTTATCTGAAGTCATGCTGAACCGGTAAATTCAGGTCATTTGCCCGGCTATCAAGCCCAGGGCTACGGTAATCATCGCCATCCCCGACACCCGCCCGACCAGCTTTGCCGCACCCGGCCGAGTGCTCAGTACAGCTTTGGCGCCATAGCCGACCAGCGTGTAGATCACCAGCGAACTGCACAGGTGGACCAGCCCCAGCAACAAGATCTGCAAGGGCACAGGCCAGCTCGACTGCGGGTCGGTGAACTGCGGCAGCAGGGCCAGGAACAGCAGGAATACCTTGGGGTTCAGGCCGCTGACGCAAAAACCCTTCAACGCCCAGCGTGAGCCCGACTCCCCCGCGCCGCCCTGCCCGGCCGCCGGCAATGCCGGGCTGAGCAACAGGTTGCCGCCCAGCCACAGCAAGTAACTGCACCCCGCCAGGGTCAGCAAGGTCAGCGCCAACGGGTGACCTGCCAGCAAACTGCCGACCCCGGCCGCCACCACCAGCGTGGCCAGGAAATGCCCCGACAACATCCCCGCCACCGCTGGCATCACCCAGCGCCCACGCATGCCGGCCGAGATGGCATAGGCCCAGTCTGCACCGGGGGTAATCACGAACAGCATCGACACAGCCCAGAACGCCGTCAGCACACTGATAGCCACTTGAATCTTCCTTATCTACTGCATTGGGATGTCGAAAGATTACGGATTTCGCTCGGGGATATTCTTTCGTATATTTCCCCTTTGCATTCATGAATTGGAAGATTCTTCCCAATGGATAGAGCCGATCGAAAAATCCTTGCCGAGCTGCAAAAAGACGGGCGCCTGTCGGTAACCGAGCTGGCCGACCGCGTGGGGCTCAGCCTGTCACCCTGTCATCGGCGCTTGAAGGCACTGGAAGAGTCCGGCGCCATTCTGGGCTATCACGCACGGCTGGCACCGAGCGCCCTTGGGCTGAACTTTGCCGCGTTGGTGTTCGTGACGCTACGCGAGGTGACCCGCCAGCCGGTGGCGGACTTTGAAACGGCACTGGCGCAGATCCCGCAGATTGTCGAAGCGCAGCGGCTGTTTGGCGACCCGGATTACCTGCTGCATGTGGTCGCCAAGGACCTGCCGGCGTTTCAGAAGCTGTATGACGAGCATCTGACCAGTATTCCCAATGTGAAACGCTTGAGCTCGACCTTGGTGATGAAGGAAGTGATTCAGGATCGGTTGCTCCCCATGTAGCTGTTTCCTCTTGTGCCGGCCCCTTCGCGGGTAAACCCGCGCCTGCTGTAGGAGCGGGTTTACCCGCAAAAAGGCCAGCCCAGGCAACCTTTCATCTGCCCTGAAAACGCGCACATCGCACCAACCCAGCCCACCGTGATCCGGGTTGCCAACCCGCCGCCCCTCTACCCCACGGCCTTCAGCCAGCTGGCACTCTCCTTGCTACCGTCACCCGCTTAAGCTTTTGTCAGCCTTAGTTTTTTTAACGCTTATGGGCACATATTTACTAATTTCTCGTTACCCCCGCGCCCCTCATCATCGCTCCAACAAGAACGCGTCGCCCACCGCCGGCACGCCCCCGGGCAGTTCCCAATGCCCTACCTTGCCTTGGAGTCAGTCATGACCAGTGCAGCCAATTCGGCACCCCTGATAGAAAAACACACGATCGGCTACGTGCCCCCGCAAGACCGCCATGGAAAGGTAAGGGATCTGTTCACACTCTGGTTCGGCGGCAACATCGCGCCGTTGCCCATCGTCACCGGCGCGCTGGGTGTGCAGCTGTTCCACCTGAACCTGGTATGGGGCATCGTCGCCATCCTCGTCGGTCACCTGGTCGGCGGGGTGCTGATGGCCCTGCACTCGGCCCAGGGCCCGCAAATGGGCATTCCGCAGATGATCCAGAGCCGCGCCCAGTTCGGCACCCTCGGCGCGCTGCTGGTGGTGGTGATCGCCGGCGTCATGTACATCGGTTTCTTCGCTTCCAACATCGTCCTTGCCGGCAAGTCACTGCATGGCGTGGTCGACGCCGTTCCGGTACCGGTGGGCATCGTCATCGGTGCGTTGGGTTCAGGCATCATCGGCATCATCGGCTACCGCTTCATCCACGTGCTCAATCGCATTGGCACCTGGGTACTGGGTATCGGTATCGTGGTTGGCTTCGCCTACATCTTCACCCATGTGCAGAGCGACGATTTCCTCACCCGCGGCGGCTTCAACCTGGCCGGCTGGCTGGCCACCGTGTCGCTGGCGGCGTTGTGGCAAATCGCCTTTGCGCCCTATGTGTCGGACTACTCGCGCTACCTGCCGGCAGATGTCAAAGTCAGCTCGACCTTCTGGACCACCTACCTGGGCTCGGCCCTGGGTTCAAGCCTGTCGTTCATCTTCGGCGCCGTGGCCGTGCTGGCGATCCCGGCCGGCATGGACACCATGGACGCGGTCAAGCTGGCCACCGGCACGCTCGGCCCGATCATGCTGGTGCTGTTCCTGCTCAGTGTGATCAGCCATAACGCCCTCAACCTGTATGGCGCGGTGCTGTCGATCATCACCCTGGTGCAAACGTTCGCCTACCGCTGGATCCCCACCGCCAAAAGCCGTGCAGTGCTGTCGCTGATCGTGCTGTCGGCCTGCTGCGTGGTAGCGGTGTTCGCTTCGGCAGACTTCATCGGCCACTTCGTTGACATGGTGCTGGTACTGCTGGTGGTGCTGGTGCCGTGGACGGCGATCAACCTGATCGACTTCTACGCCATTCACAAAGGTGACTACGACATCCAGTCGATCTTCCAGGTCGATGGTGGGATCTATGGGCGCTACAACCCGCAGGCCCTGATCGCCTACGCTGTGGGTATCGTGGTGCAGATACCGTTCATGAACACCCCGCTGTACGTCGGGCCGATTTCCGAGCATATCAACGGGGCTGACCTGTCGTGGCTGGTAGGGTTGGCGATCACCTCGCCGCTGTACTGGTGGCTGGCGAGCCGTGACAGTGCCTACCGTCGTCGGCAGACCAGCGCCAAGCTGGCAGCAGTGGCTTGATCGGTACTGGCCTTTCGCAGCAAAAGATGAAACGGCTGGGTGCAGGCGTCCGAACGCCTGGTGCAATTCAGGCGGGAAACAGCGAACCCGTCGATTGGGAATGAATGGCAAAAAAGGGGCCGGCGCCAGAAGGCCGGCCCATTTCGCTATTCAGAAGTTGAAGGTGTAACGCATGATCAAGCGATTTTCATTAGCGCTGTCAGCGTAGGTCGAGCGGTTCGTGGAGTTTCGCCATTGGAACGAAACACCCTTCGCCGGCCCACTCTGAATGACATAAGAGATATCAGTGACCCGCTCCCATTCTTTGCCCTCCTCCCCGTTAAGGCGGAGTGAAGCGGCTTGGCGGCTCTTCAGCAGATCAGGATCAACATCATCACCTTTCATGTACCGGGTGGTGAACAGCAAGCCTGGTACACCCAACGCAGCGAAATCAAAGTCGTACCTTGCGAACCACACCCGCTCCTCAGGGGCAGTGAATGTACTGACCAGCGATTCGCCGAACAGGTAGGTATCCGTGCCGTTTACAAACGCAAACGAGGTGTCGCCCCAAGCCTTCTGGTAACCGCCACCGAGGGTGTGTCCCTTGATGCTGTAGGCGAAGTAGCTACTCAGCGTTCTGTTGTCCACCTCACCCAGTTTTTTGGAGCCTGTCTCGCTGGCATCGAACACGCGAACATCCGCGATCACATTGCCTTCCCCCAACGGTTTGATGACTTTAATACCGGCGAAGTAGGAGGTGTAGAGGTCTTCAAGCTCGGCGGCGTGCAAGCTGAAGGTCATGTCCTTCGTGGGCTTGAAGTCAAATGCCAGGTAGTTGTAGTGATCCGCCTCAACCGGGGCATAGCCCGTGGCTGTGAGTGATTCGAAATCGGTGGAATTACGCTGCTTCACGGCGTTGACCCTTATAGCCGTTACCGTCAATTTATCGATGTCGTTGACGGTCAGCGAACCACCGCGAAAGACCTGAGGCAGCAGGCGGCTGTTATTACTCCAGAGCAGAGGCATCAGAGGGTTCACCCCTCCTATCCTCAACTCCGTCTTACCCATCCTTGCTTTGGCGGTGGCTACGAACTTACCGTATTCATCCTCAACCTGCCTGTCGGAATCGTAGGCCAGCAGCCCTGATCCCGTTCTGTCCGGGCTGGAATCAAGCTTCACCCCCAGCAAGCCCATCGCATCAATACCGAAGCCCACGGGCCCTTCTGTAAAACCCGATTGCAAGTTCAAAATAAAGCCTTGCGCCCACTCATCGCGCTTGGACTGAGTGGCGCCATCATTGCGAAAATCGCGATTATAGTAGAAGTTACGGAGTTCGAGACTGCCTTTGAAGTCTTCCACGAACGCGGCAGAAGCATAAGGCGCGACCAACAATGCTGCTGAACAAGCCAACGATTTTTTTAAAGCAATAGACATCACAGGCACCTTGTTCTTGTTGTGTGCTTGAACATGGAGCGCAGCGAAGCGCCCCATGCAATGCCAATCCTACAAATGGGTGAAGGCCCGCTTTAGCGGAATGATCGAAACAGTATCACCCTGCCCGGCGCTAAACTTGGACAGGGCGCACGCCAGGTTTTTCATTCTGAGTGAAAGGTCGTGAATGCACGCACGGGTTCACGGCCAGTAACCAACGTGTTCTCAATGCTGCCATCATCGGCATAACCCAAGCTCATCCCACAGACGAGCATTTGGCTCTTCGGTATTGCCAGCATTTCAGTGATGATGCTGTGATATTTAAGGAATGCTGCCTGCGGGCAGGTGTGCAAGCCTCTTCCCCGTGCGGCAATCATGAGGCTTTGCAGGAACATGCCATAGTCCAGCAGGCTCCCTTCCTGAAGCACGCGGTCAATCGTGAAGAACAGGCCAACAGGCGCCCCGAAGAAGCGATAATTCCGGCCGTGTTGCTCGTGCATCCTTTGTTTATCGCTTCGACTGATGCCCAACAAGCTATAGAGCCCCCACCCTACCTCCCTGCGCCGTTCGATGTAGGGAGATGTCCACTCCCTGGGGTAATACGCGTAGGGATCAGAAAAGCGTTGGTCATCAGCCGGATGGTCATCAACCTCAGTAATTGCTGCGGACAACCGTGCCTTCATATCGCCGGTAACAACATGCACGTTCCAGGGCTGCAGGTTGACGCCTGTTGCGCTATAGCGCGCAACGTTCAGAACCGCTTCAATTTCCTCTCGCGGAACTGGGGTTGGGAGGAACGACCTGATGCTCCGACGTGAGACGATTGCCCAGTCGATCAAACGGGCAGTTTCGTCCGAACCTACCGGTGATTTGCGCAAGCGATCAATAAGCATACCTGGCACCTGTCTCTCAGCATTATGGTCAGGTCAGCTCGTGGGCAACCGTGGCCTTCTTCCTCACTACAGCCGAGTCCGAGCGAGATTGGTTGATCATGGTCACTGCAACAGCCCCTACCAGGCCGGCGAGCGCGATTGCCATGAAGTTCTGCTCCAGCGGCAACGCCATCGACACCAAGGCACCAATCAAAACAGGTGCGACAATCGCCCCGACGCGACCGACGCCCGAGGCAAAACCGACGCCAGTTGAGCGGATGGTGGAGGGATAGAAATCGCCGGCGTATGCATAGGCCAGAAGCTGGGTGCCAAGGGTCGAGGCCCCCACGATGAACACGACGACAAAGAGCAGTTCGGTGGAGCGGGTATATCCCAGCAACGTGAGTGCGACCGCGCCCACTACATAGAACACCACCAAGACGTGTTTGATGCTGAATTTGTCGCTAAGCCATCCACCCAGAATTGCACCGAAGATCGAACCGAGGTTGAACACGATGACGAAATTCAGGGCTGAACCGAGGCTGAAACCCGCCATGGCCATCAACTTGGTGAGCCACGAATTGAGCGCATACACCATGAACAGCCCGGTCATGAATGCCATCCAGATCATGACCGTGCTGTATCCACGGCCTTCCAGGAAAAGGCTTCGTACTGGCTTATCTTGAGCAGAGATAATCTGAGGATTGCCGACGAGCTGCGTGTCATCCGTGATCACAAGGTCAGGACGAAGGCGACGCGCGATGATTTTCAACTCGTCTTGTCGACCCTGCTTCAACATAAAGCCGATAGAATCGGGCATTGACTTGAGAATGAAAGGAATCAAAACCACTGGCAGGACGGCCACGTAAAACACATATTGCCAACCGTAGCTTTCGATCAGTTGTTTACCCGTCAGGGCTACCAGAATTCCGCCCACCGAATAGCCTGCGAAAACGATGGTCACCAGCCGGGTGCGAACTTTCAAGGGCGAGAACTCACCCATCTGCGCCGTACAGATGGGCAACACACCGCCGATGCCCAAGCCGGCGATAAAGCGCATGATACTGAAGGTCAGCGGGCTGTCAGTGAACCCTGCCGCAGCGGTGAAAACGCTGAACAGCGCCACACAGATCGCGATCATTTTCGGCCGGCCAATTCGATCTGCCAATGTGCCTAAAAAAATGGCGCCCAGCATTGTCCCAAACAATGCTGAGCCAGCCATTACCCCGGCGCTGGTTGCGTCAATTTGCATATCGGCCATGATGGCCGGTAAGGCAGCCCCCACCACTGCCAAGTCGTAGCCATCGATAATTAGAATTAACACGCACCAGAACAGAATAATCCCATGAAAGCGGTTAAACTTCGACTCTTCGGTCAACGTGTACATATTCAAAGAACTCATACCGTGTCTCCTTCAATCTTATTGTTGTGTTTTTGAAGTCCACATACGTATAGCGATCTGGCACAACTCGACCACACGCACAGGTACGCATGGTTCCGCGTGTAAGTCGGGAGAGTTGAGAGACCCTAGAAGGCGCCCGAGAAAAATCGTAGGCCTAATGGCAAGGCCCAACCATGCCCAATGGCATCATTCTGCTTGACCGGAACGGGCAGTTTTGGAAAACCAGATGGCTTCAATCAGCGGGTGATCAGCCCAAGCGCAGAGGACTAGTCCCCTCGAGGGCTACGCAACGAGCGTCGGTAAGCACCAGGGGTGATACCCGTCCATTTTTTGAATGCCCTGTGGAACGCACTGGTCTCAATGAAGCCAACCTCTGACGCAACGCCATCCACCGTCATACCTGCCCGGCAGAGCAGACTGATGGAAATATCCCGCCTTAGATTATCTTTGAGCCGTTGGTAGGTGAAACCCTCAGCGTAGAGCCTTCGCTGTAGGGTGGAACTGGACATGCTCAAGTCGCGTGCGAGTTCATCGAGTTCAGGCCACGTGTGTGGAGAGAGCAGTTTTAGTCGCCGCCGGATCGTAATGCTCGTGCTGTCGTCGTTACGGTATTTCACAAGGAAGTTACTTGGCGTTCCCTTCAAAAACAAAGGCAGTGTGCTGAGCGTTTGGCAAACCTTGTACTCCAGAACATTCTTCTCGAAAACAGCGGAGGTTCTCTCGGCCCGCCACTCGATTTCCTCACAAAAACGCATTCGATAGTCGCTGTCGTCCTCTGGCTGAGGAGGACGCATCGATAACTTCAAAACAGGGATGCGCCTGTCGCACAGCCAACAAAGCAGACCGTGCACGAGGACCAGCCAGGCACCATAACAAAACGCCCTTCGCGACTCACCATGATCATGGATGACAATTGCAGCATACTCTCCATCGCACTCCACCGACCCATAGATGTCATCAAGGGCAGTCCTGAGAAACGCCAGAATCCGCTTGAGCGCCTGTCCAATGGTGTCGCAGCCGAGGGCCAACTGCGCCATCAGCTTGAAACTACCTCTGCGAAGGGGGTGACTGTCTGCCGCAAAAAACTCATCGTCGAGCAAATCCGCTAACGCAATCCACAATCTGGAGAACGTACCAGCAGGTACCCTGGCATAGCGCTGGTCCAGCAGGCGTGGATCAATATGCGCGTGGCTGAGCACAGTAGCAACATCCAGGCCACGCAGTTCTGCTCCTTGAAGTGCGTCCCGCACGAGGCTGATCGACGTAGTGCCTTTGTGGGCAGAAAACTCCATCTGGGGCTCCGTTGCTAACTCGATACCAAAGGCTGCCTTGCAAAGCAGACACACCCGTAGAAGATCTACCGTACCAATATCACTGTGCCAGGTGTCAACGCCCCTTGTTTTTTATTGCAACACGTTTTGGATTACCGCCCAGAGAGGTCACAACACCTGAGGTAAGCGGGCATTGCTTCATTCTCGCCCCTGCATACAGGATAGTCACCCCACCTGTTTAAGGCCCTTTCCATGAGTGCCAGCGAGATGTTCTGGGAGCAGTTTTCTGTCGGCCAGGCGTGGACGCACCATCGAGATGAAGCGTTGGCGCAAGACGAAATCATCGCCTTCGCAAAGCAATACGATCCGCTATACATGCACACTGATCCTGTTCAGGCGCTTTCCAGCCCCCTGGGCGTACATTGTGCAAGCGGCGTGCATACCTTCGCACTGGCTCAGCGAATGCTGTGTGATGCGCTGTTTTCGGTGACGCATGTCGTGGCCGGGCACCGCATTGAAAACTTCATCATGCATCGACCTGTGAAGCCGAGAGATAGGCTCAGCCTGACGGCAAAGGTGATGAATGTCTCACAGCACGCTCGTCGAGACGATTGCGGCTGGGTCACGCTCGCGATTGCTGTGCAGGTAGCCGGCACCGGTTCGGTGTTGACCTACGACCTGACTGTGCTAATCGCACGAGCAAAATGACCCCGACGCCGATCCATTTGGCCAATCCTCATTGCTCAGAAGCCCCCAAACATCTCTCTCAAGTACCGCCGTCAGAGGGTCGCAATTGCGCGAAGCGGCTGAGCAAGCGCAGCGCGCAGGCTTTCAAATTTTGGCGGGCAGTCCAGGTACAGCGCAGTCTTCAACATCTGTGCTGTAACCTGTGGGACCGGGCACGCCCGCGAAGAGGCCAGCACCGTCAACCCACCTCTTGCATGGCAACACACAATTCAAGAAACCGCGAGGCAGCCCGCGAAGGCGTAGCCCCATGCGGCAACAGAATGGAAAAACGCCGCACCAGCGCCTGCGGCGCAACCTGCAGCCGGTGCAGCGCCCCATCTTCATGACGAATGGACATCGCCGACACAAAGCCAACCCCCATCCCGGCCCGGACCGCCTCTTTTACCCCTTCAACGCCAGCGATCTCCAGCGCCACTCGTATTGCCACGCCATCACGGGCAAACGCCCGCTCGACGATCTGCCGCACACCCGAGCCGCTTTCACGCAGTACCAAGGGGTAGGTGCCGAGCGCCGCCAGTGTCTGCTGGTCACCGCTTGCCAGGGGATGCCCACGGGGCACAATCGCCACGATCTCGTCCTCGCGCCACGGCGTCACTTGCGTACCCAACGGCAACTCCTGCCCGGGCGGCCCCTCGATCAGGGCAATATCAACACTGTCCAGGGCGGCGACGATCTCCGCCGTGTTGCCATGCGAGGTGCTGACCAGCACATCCGGATGACGCCCGTGAAAATCGGCGATCAGGTAAGGCAGCAGGTAACTGGCGGGCGTGGTACTGGCGCCGATACGCAAGGTGCCGCGCTCCAGCCCGCGCATGGCCTCGCGCAATGCTTGCGCCTGTCGGAAGGTTTCGCGCAGGCGCTCGGCATGCGCCAGCAACTGCTCACCGGCCGCGGTCAGCCGCACGCCGCGGCCGGCACGTTGGTAAAGGGGTTCGCCAAACGCCTCTTGCAAGAGCTTGAGCTGGCCGGACACCGCCGGCTGCGACAGGTGCAGGGCTAGAGCGGCATGGCTGATGTTGCCGTGTTCGGCAACCGTGGCGAATGTTATCAGCTGTTCTGGGGTCATTTTTGAAAATTATCAGCTTTTCGGATATTTGCCATCCTAAATTACGATTTTTTATAAGCTTATAACCAGATTAACGTAGGCCTTGTCGAAACACCTTTTCCGGAGGACTCACATGGCCACGGTTCCGTCCAACCCTGCCTTTGCCCCTACCCTCTCCACCCGAGGGCGGCTCAATGGCATTCTTTTCGTCGCGCTGTTCGCGGTCGCAGTCACTCAACTGGCGGCCCTGCCCGCTATCGCCAACCTGGGCATCAGCCCGCTGATCGTGGGTATCGTCGCAGGTGCCTTGTATGGCAACGCGCTGCGTGACGGCGTACCGGCAAGCTGGGCGGCAGGCATCAATTTTTCCGCTCGCGGCCTGTTACGCATTGCGGTGGCATTTTTTGGCCTGCGGGTAAGCCTGCAGGAAATTGCCGAAGTCGGCTGGTCGGGGCTTATCGTGTCGGTGCTGGTAGTCACCAGTACCCTGCTGATCGGCCTGTGGTGTGGCATGAAAGTGTTCAAGCTCGACCGCGATACCGCCTTGCTCACCGCCGCCGGCAGCGCTATCTGCGGCGCTGCCGCCGTGCTGGCATTTGAATCGGCGCTGCGCAGCGCCCCCCATAAAAGCGCCATGGCAGTCGGAAGCGTGGTGCTGTTCGGTACCTTGTCGATGTTCCTTTACCCGCTGGCGATCAATGCCGGCTGGCTGCATCTGGATACCATGGGCGCCGGGCTGTTGCTGGGCGGCACAGTCCACGAAGTGGCGCAGGTGGTAGGCGCGGCCAGTAATGTCAGCCCCGAAGCCACGCATATCGCCACCATCGTCAAGATGACCCGGGTCATGCTGCTGGTGCCGGTACTGCTGGTGGTGGGCCTGTGGATCAGCCGTTCGCGCAAGGCTGGCCAGGCGCAGGGCAACGGGCGCATTGCCATGCCCTGGTTCGCTTTCGGCTTCCTGGCACTGGTACTGGTGAATTCACTGCAAGTGCTGCCTGGCAGCGTGACCCAGGCCGTGAACAACCTGGACACCTTTGCCTTGACCATGGCCATGACGGCGTTGGGCATGGAGACCCGCTTCAGCCAGATTCGCCAGGCCGGGCCACGGGCGCTGGCGACCGGGGCGATCCTCAACCTGTGGCTGGTTGGCGGGGGGTTGGCGATTACCCTGGGGGTGCAGAAGCTGTTGGGCTGACGGGAGACCGAGTCGGCTGCTTCGCGAGTAAACCCGCTCCTACACAGGTCCGCACCGCCATCAAGGCTTGCGCTGTACCTGTATAGGAGCGGGTTTACTCGCGAAGCAGGCCGCCCGGTCTCAAGGTTTTTCACAGCCCCCCTCGTTGCCGTCCACATTTCTCGGTATGGTGGTGTCAAAGAAGGATGTTTTACCCGCACAGGAAAGACTTAGATGCCTCAACGCCATGTCATCAATGCATCCGTCAGCCCCAAAGGCAGCCTGGAGACGCTGTCACAACGTGAAGTGCAGCAACTGAGTGAAGTCGGTACCGGTAGCCTTTACACACTGTTCCGCCAGTGCGCCCTGGCAATCCTCAACACTGGCGCCCATGTCGACAATGCCAAGACTATCCTTGAGGCCTACAAAGACTTCGAGGTGCGTATCCACCAACAGGACCGTGGCGTGCGCCTGGAGCTGCTGAACGCGCCGGCCGACGCCTTCGTCGATGGCGAAATGATCGCCAGCACCCGTGAAATGCTGTTCAGCGCCTTGCGCGACATCGTCTACACCGAAAGCGAGCTGGCCAGCCAGCGCATCGACCTGGAAAGCTCCCAGGGCATCACCGACTACGTGTTCCACCTGCTGCGCAACGCGCGTACCTTGCGCCCGGGCGTGGAGCCGAAGATGGTGGTGTGTTGGGGCGGCCACTCGATCAGCACCGAGGAATACCAGTACACCAAGAAGGTCGGCCACGAACTGGGCCTGCGCAAGCTGGATGTCTGCACCGGCTGCGGCCCGGGCGTGATGAAAGGCCCGATGAAGGGCGCCACCATCGCCCACGCCAAGCAACGCATGCACGGCAGCCGCTACCTGGGCCTCACCGAGCCCGGCATCATCGCCGCCGAGGCGCCCAACCCGATCGTCAACGAACTGGTGATCCTGCCAGACATCGAGAAGCGCCTGGAGGCCTTCGTGCGTGTCGGCCACGGCATCATCATCTTCCCAGGCGGTGCCGGCACGGCGGAGGAGTTCCTGTACCTGCTGGGCATCCTCATGCACCCGGACAACCACGACCTGCCGTTCCCGGTGGTGCTCACCGGCCCGCGCAGCGCCGAGCCTTATCTGCAACAGTTGCACGCTTTCGTCGGCGCCACGCTGGGTGAAGCGGCCCATCGCCTGTACGAAATCATCATTGATGACCCGGCGGAAGTCGCCCGGCACATGGTCGAAGGCCTCAAAGCGGTCAAGCAGTTCCGCCGCGAGCGCAACGATGCCTTCCACTTCAACTGGCTGCTGAAGATCGAGGAGAGCTTCCAGCGACCGTTCGACCCGACCCACCAGGCCATGGCCGACCTGGACTTGCGTCGCGAGCTGCCGCCCCATGAACTGGCGGCCAACCTGCGCCGGGCGTTTTCCGGGATTGTCGCAGGCAACGTCAAGGACAAAGGCATCCGCCTGATCGAGGAACATGGGCCGTATCAGATCCACGGTGACAGCGCCGTACTGGACCCGCTGGGCCGGCTGCTGCAGGCATTCGTCGACCAGCACCGGATGAAGCTGCCAGGCGGCGCGGCGTATGTACCGTGCTATCAGGTGGCAACCTGACCACGCTGCTTTACTGAGGACGGGCATGGATGCCCGTCAAACGCGGGGGCCGGGTGACGGGAGCGTCTGTACGGATCACCCACATGGGTTACATGAAAGCGCCCCCACCTAGGTGACTCGCTCACTGCCGGAGTTCAACCACCGTCCGCTCGAAAAACCGAATGCTGTCGCGCCCCCCACGTTTGGATTGGTACAACGCCACATCCCCCTGCTCGATCAACGCCGCCAGGCTCGCCGGCGGCTGGTCGAACACGTTGGCACCAATGCTCAAGGTAACCGCCTGGGGCGTAGGCACGGTCTTGTCGGCGTACTGCTGGAACTGCTCACGCAGCCCACTACCCAGTTCCATGACCCGTTCACTGCTCGCGCCACTGAGCAAGATGACGAATTCATCCCCGCCCAACCGCGCCGCCAGCGAACGCTCGGGCAGCGCCGTCCGGATCATCTCGCTCAAGGCAATCAGCAAACGGTCGCCGGCGATATGCCCGTGCAGGTCGTTGACCAGTTTGAAGTTGTCGATGTCGATCAGTAGCAATGCCCCAGGTTGCGCCGGGCTCACGTCCTTGAAGAAATGCCCCGCCCGTACCTCCAGTGCACGCCGGTTGTACAGCGCAGTCAGCGGGTCACGGGCTGCCAGCCGGGCAATCCGCTCTTCACGCCGGTAACGTACGGTGCCGGTCATCGACAAGGCAATCAGCATGATCGCCATCGCGCCTTCCACCAGCGAAACCTGAATGATCAGCCCGCCAAAGGTCGCCAGGTCAATCAGCGTGCCTGGCGTGATCGCGATGGCCGCCTTGGCCACATAGAACAGCCCATGGATCAGCAACACATAGCGCAGCTGCACGGCCCCGACACTCAGCGATTTGCCATGTGGCCGCAGCAGGAAACTGGCCTTGAGCGTCAGCGAGGCCACCAACAACGAGTTGACCATCAGCATCACCTTCGACCACTGCGGGCCCACGGGCAGCAGCAGCAAGGCGAACCAGACCAGCACGATCATCAACCAGGCACGTGACAAGCGCTCCTGGGTGAAGCGCAGCACGCCGATCAGGAAAAAAACGTGGGCCACCACCAGCAAGCCATTGGCGAACCAGATACCGATGAACAGCAAGCCGACCCCGCGCAACAATGCCAGGGTGCTACCAACCGTAATCGTGGCGAAACCCGCACTCCAGTAAAGCAATGAGGTTTCGCGCACACTGCGCCATTCAATCGCCAGGTACAAGGCGGCCGCAGCGGCCAAAGCGACTGAAATAGTCAGCATCGTGGGTGGATCTAACGCCATATACGCATTGGCCTGTCTGGTTAACGGGAAAAGGCCCGACTGTATGCGATCGTGATCACGTTCAGAGGGGCCTTGCACGGTTGCCTGCACATTGTAATCCAGCCCCTGACAAAGGGCCGTGGGCAGCAATATCATAATGACATCAATGCGCGGTGCGCACCACTCTGGCCCTGTCGCTGGCTTGCCGGCGACAGGGCCAGTACAGGCGATGTCAGAGCACCCGCTTGATCAACGGTTCCAACCGGCTATAGCGCAACCGACGCAGAAACTTGCGCACTTGCTTGGGATGTTCGGCCTTCTCCCCCAGCGCCTCTGCCGAACCGATTCTCGGCGCAAAGCGCCGCAGTTCGCTCAACTCCGCTTCCCGTGGCGCCAGCCATTGCCCCTGCGGGTCGTCGATCAGCAGGCCGTTCTCAAGGTCCAGGTTGAACCCGCGCGGGTTCAGGTTGTTGCCGGTCAGCAGCGAATAACGCTGGTCGATCCACACGCCCTTGGCATGGAAGGTATGCCCCGGATCGTTCCAGATGCGTATTTGCAGCTGGCCGCTGGCAATCGCGGCGTGGCGGCGGCGGGCGAAGGTGCGCAGGTTGTCCTCATACAGATAGGGCAATGCACCACTGGCACTGAACGGTTCGCCAGGGGCGATGTAGAAGTCGTTGGCGGTGCGGTCACCGACAATCAGTTCCACCCCAACCCCCCGTGCCAGGGCATGGTCAAGTTCGCGCATCACGACCTGTGGCGGGTTGAAATACGGCGTACTGATGATGATCTGCGTGCGCGCCACTGCCAGCAAGGCGCACAGCGCCCGATTCAGTGGATTGCCACGGCCCACACCCAGCAGCGGGATCACCTGCAAGCCCTGCCCCGTCATGCTGGCAGGTACCTCGTAGGCCATGCGTCGCAGCCGTGCGCGCAAACGCCGAATGTCGCCGCGCAGGCTGCGGGTGGAAGGTGGCGCCGGCAGGTCGAGGCGCGGTGTGGCGGTGTGGTGCAGCAAACGCTGCACCAGGCCGACCATGGCATCAGCCAGTGCCGGTGACTGGAACACGTGGTAGCGATCCAGGCGATAGCGGTCGAAACGATGCAGGTAGACGTTGTTCAGACTGGCGCCGGTGTAGATCACGCAATCGTCGATGATGCTGCCTTTAAGGTGCAACACCCCGAACAGTTCGCGGGTCTGCACTGGCACGCCATGGATCGCGATGTCCAGCCCGCGCAACTGGCGCTGGGCCTGATACCAGGCGGCATTGCCCGGCTGACGCCCGGCCCCCAGCAGCCCGCGCCTGGCGCGGAACCAGTCGACCACGATGGTGATCTCCAGGCCTGGCCGCTCGGCCTTGGCCTGGTACAAGGCATCCAGGACTTCCTGGCCAGCCTCATCCTCCTGCAGGTACAACGCGACAATAACGATGCGCCGAGTCGCCGTACGGATGCGCTCGAACAGGCAGGCGCGGTAAGCCCTGGCATCGGGCAGCACCTGGATCGCTTCGGGGGCCATGGCATAGCCTGGCAAGCCCGCCAGCATGGTTTCGGGGTTCACTGACGCTCACCTTCTCTGTGCAATCACTGTCGGCCCTGCCAGCCGGCGGGGCCATTCCTGGCCGCTGCATCCGGGGTGTATGATCGACCCGGCAACGACCCATAACAACAAGAACCACGCGAGGCTCTGCTTTCTCACTGCCCCTGACCAACCAGGCCTCAGCTTGCACAGGAACAGCGCAATGGTCCACCCCGCTTCTGCAAACCTATCGCCGTCTAGTGTAAAGAATTGTTCGGCAAAGACCTTTGGCTTCCTGATTTTGCCCAATTTCACCACCATCGGCCTTGCGTCGGCGGTAGAGACCCTGCGCATGGCCAACCTGGCCGCGCGCAAGCCACTGTATCGCAGTGTGCTGATCGCCGCAGACGACGCGCCGGTGGTGGCCAGCAACGGCATGCGCGTACTGCCCGACTACAACATCACCAACGCCCCCGCGCTGGATGCTTTGCTGGTGGTTGGCGCCAACCCGATCGACCGAAGCCGTAGCAACCGCCCATTGATCGACTGGTTGCGCCAACTGGCCCGCCAGCGCTTGCCGCTAGGCGGTATCTGCACCGGTAGCTACCTGCTGGCCAAGGCCGAATTGCTCAAGGGTTACCGCTGCACCATCCACTGGGAAGACCTGCCGACGTTGCAGGCACACTTCCCCGGTATCGTGATCTCCAGCCAGCTGTTCGAACTGGACCGCGACCGTTACACCTGCTCAGGCGGCGTGGCAGCCATGGACATGATGTTGCAACTGGTGGCCCGCGACACGGGCGGCCAGGACATCGCGGCCAAGGCCGCCGAGCTGTTGCTGTGCGACCGCGTACGCGGTGAGCGTGAGCGGCAGCGTGTGCCGCTGCGTACCCTGCTCGGCAGCGCCCAGCCCAAACTGAGCCAGGTGGTGGCGATCATGGAGGCCAATCTGGAGGAGCCGCTGGGGCTGGAGGAACTGGCCAGCCTCAACGACGTGACCGTGCGCCAATTGGAGCGGCTGTTCCACAAGTACCTGCAGCGCACGCCCAGCCAGTATTACCTGGAGCTGCGGCTGTCGCGGGCGCGGGAGTTACTGCTGCGCAGCGACGTGCAAGTGCGTGAGGTAGCGCTGGCCTGCGGCTTCAGTTCGCCTGCGCATTTTTCCAAGAGTTATAGCCGATTCTTCGGGCTGTCGCCTTTAGGGGAACGGCGGCAGGCCTCTCTCCACTGACGGGGGTCAGGTATTGGCATTGCCCGCGAAGAGGCCAGTGCAGGTCAACTAATCTTCAAGGGCCCCGTGCGCCGTCTCCCGACACATCAGCATGGCCACCAGCGCCACCAGTGCTGCCGCCAGCAGGTATCCTGCCGGGGCCAGCTTGCTGCCCGTCACCTGAATCAGCCAGGTGGCAATGAACGGCGCAGTCCCGCCAAACAGCGAATTGGCCACATTGAAGCTCAGGGCAAACCCGCTGAAGCGCACCCGGGTCGGAAAGATTTCGGCCAGCAGGCACGGCAAGGTCCCATCGTTCATCGCCAGCATCGCACCGAAAAGGATCTGGATGGCCAGAATCACCAGCAGCGGCTGGCCATCCAGCAGGCGAAACAACGGCACGGTCAACCCCAGGAACAACAGCGAGGCCACCACCAGCATGGTCTTGCGACCAAACTGGTCGGACAGCCGCCCCATCAGGAAGATCAAGCCGATATAGGTGGCCAGCGACACCGTCGAGGCGATGAACGAATCCCGCTCGCTCATGCCCATTTCACTGGACAGGTAGGTCGGCATGTAACTGAGCAACAGGTAGAACGCAACCGCATTCAGGCAGGTGACACCTATGCCGATCGCCAGACTGCGCCGGTGCTGGCCCAGCAGTTCGCGCAGCGGCGTCGTGGCCATGCCGGCCTTGGTTTCCAGGCGCTGCTCCATCTCCAGGAACTTGGGCGTGTCCTGCAAGCTCATGCGGATATAGCGCCCTACCAGGCCGAACGGCGCCGCCAGCAGGAACGGCAGGCGCCAGCCCCATTCATGCAGGGCTTCACTGCTGAGCAGCTCATGCAGCACCGCGACGAACGCCGCACCGAACAACAACCCCGCCGCCGTGCTGGCCGGCACGATGCTGGTGTACAAGCCACGCCGCCCAGGCGGCGCGTACTCGGCCAGGAACGCAGCGGCCCCGGCGTACTCACCCGAGGCGGAAAACCCCTGTACCAGGCGGATCAGCAACAGCAAGGCCGGCGCCCACAGCCCGATCTGCGCATAGCCCGGCAACAAGCCGATGCAGAAGGTGGATACCGACATGATCAGGATCGACCAGGACAACGCGTTGCGCCGACCGTGTCGGTCGCCGAAATGGCCCCAGACAATGCCGCCCAGCGGGCGTACCAGGAAAGACAACGCGAATACCGCGAAGGTAGCCAGCAGGCCGGTGGTCTTGTCAGTTTGCGGGAAGAAGGTGGCGGCGATGATGGTGGCCAGATAGCCGTAGGCGGCGTAGTCGAACCACTCGACGAAGTTGCCCATGAAGCTGGCCCGGGCGGCCTTGCGCAGCGCCTGGCGTTCGGCGTTGTGCGCGGGGCCGGCGATGGCGGATGGGTCTAGGGTGGTGCTGGACATGACGGGTACCCTCTGGTTCTTTTAATTGGAGGCAGGGTCTGGTGGTCATACGGGGATCTTGTTGTTGTCTGGGCCAGCCTTTTCGCGGGAAAACCCGCGCCTACGACAACGGTGAAATCCCCGTAGGAGCGGGCTTGCCCGCGAAGCAGCCGACGCCGATGCTTATTTGCGAATGATGTTGTGCTCCGGCCCATACGGGAACCTGGTGATGTTCTCGGCGCCGCTGTCGTTGACGATCAGGATGTCATGCTCGCGATAACCGCCCGCCCCCGGCCGCCCTTCAGGCAGCATGATCATCGGCTCGATCGACACCACCATGCCCGGTTCCAGCACGGTATCGATGTCCTCGCGCAGCTCCAGCCCCGCCTCGCGGCCGTAGTAATGGCTGAGCGTGCCGAACGAATGGCCATACCCGAAGGTGCGGTACTGCAGCAGGTCGTGGCGCAGGAAGATCTCGTTCAGTTCGCGGGCGATATCGCTGCAGCGCATGCCCGGGCGCACCAGTTTCAGCCCGGCTTCGTGCACTTCGACGTTGGCCTGCCACAGGCGCAGGTACTCGTCCGGGCAGTGGTCAAGGAACAGGGTGCGCTCCAGCGCGGTGTAGTAGCCGGCGATCATGGGGAAACAGTTGAGGCTGAGGATCTCGCCCTTGCCCACACGGCGGCTGGTGACCGGATTGTGTGCGCCATCGGTGTTGAGCCCGGACTGGAACCAGGTCCAGGTGTCCATCAGCTCGGCGTCGGGGAAGCGTTTGGCAATTTCGCGCACCATCGCCTGGGTGGCATGCAGTGCCACCTCGTACTCGGGCACCTGCTCACGCAGGGCCTCGACCACTGCCGCCCCGCCGATGTCGGCCACCTGTGCACCGTGACGGATAAGTGCCTGCTCCTCGGCCGACTTGATCATGCGCATACGCATGCACGGCGCAGCGATGTCCACCAGCTCGGCCTTGGGGTAGCAGGCGGCGAGTTTGCCGTGGTTCTGCAGGTTCAGGTGGTCGTACTCCACGCCGATGCGCGAGGCCAGCGGCAACGCCTGCTGGATGGCGACGAAATAGTTGTCGCGCTGCCAGTCGGTGTAGACGATGTTGTCAGTACCGACCGTGCGCCGCCAAGGTTGCCCGCCATCGATGTTGGCACTGATCGAGACCACCTTGTCCTGGGTGATCACCAGCGCATAGGGGCGGCCGAACGAGCAGTAGAGGAAATCGCTGTAGTAGTTGACGTTATGGTACGAGGTGAAGATTGCCGCCTCGATGTCCTGCTCGGCCATATAGGCCCGCAGCCGGGCGTGGCGAGCAGCGTATTCCTGAGCGGAGAAGGTTGGCTGCACCTTGTCGCCATTGCGGATTTTCAGGGTCTTGGGCATTTGCATGGTCGGGGTTCCTTGTCGTTGTGAGCACGCTGTTCAGGCCGGCCGCCTGAGAAGCATTGCAACAGAACCGACGAGGACACTTTTGTATCTATCCGACCTGGAATTGGCGGGATAACCACTGGCCAAGGGGGCGCTGAGCGCGCCCCCCGCCAGGCAACGCTATTTCAAATCAAAGCGGTCAAGCTCCATGACCTTCTGCCAGGCGGCCACAAAGTCGCGGACAAACTTGTCACCCCCATCACTGCTGCCATACACCTCGCTCAACGCCCGCAACTGGGCATGCGAACCGAACACCAGATCGACCCGGCTACCGCTCCACTTCACCTGCCCGGTCTTGCGGTCGCGGCCTTCGAAGGTTTCGTTGTCCGCCGAGGTCGGTTTCCACTCCACGCTCATATCCAGCAAGTTGCGGAAGAAGTCGTTGCTCAGCGTCCCCGGCTTGTCGGTGAACACGCCGAGGTTGCTGCCACCCTGGTTGGCACCGAGCACCCGCAGGCCACCGATCAGCACGGTCAGTTCCGGCGCGGTCAGGGTCAGCAACTGCGCCTTGTCCAGCAACAGTTTCTCGGCCTTGACGCTGTAGCGTGCCTTGGTGAAGTTGCGGAAGCCATCGGCCAGCGGTTCCAGCACGGCGAACGACTCGACGTCGGTCTGCTCCTGGGACGCATCGACTCGGCCCGGGCGGAACCCTACGCTGCCGCTGTAACCCGCATCCTTGGCAGCTTTTTCGACTGCCGCGGTACCGGCCAGCACGATCAGGTCGGCCAGGGAAACCTTTTTGCCGCCGTTGTTGAACTCGCCCCGGATCTTCTCCAATGCCGCCAACACCTTGTCCACGCCCTGGTTTGCAGCCCAGTCCTTCTGTGGCGCCAAGCGCAAACGTGCGCCGTTGGCACCACCGCGCTTGTCGGAGCCGCGGAAGGTCGACGCGGATGCCCAGGCGGTGGAGACCAGTTCGCCCACGCTCAAACCCAAGGCCAGGATCCTGGCCTTGAGGGCCGCGATGTCTTGCTCGCTGATCGTGGATGGGTCAGCTTTGGGCAACGGGTCTTGCCACAGCAACTCTTCATTGGGCATTTCCGGGCCCAGGTAGCGCGCCAGCGGGCCCATGTCGCGGTGGATCAGCTTGTACCATGCACGGGCAAAAGCATCCGCCAGTTGCTCAGGGTTGTCTTTGAAGCGGCGAGCGATTGGCTCGTAAATGGGGTCGAAACGCAATGCCAGGTCGGAGGTCAACATAGACGGTGCGTGCTTTTTACCGGGATCGTGTGCATCGGGCACCGTGCCTGCGCCTTTGCCGTCTTTCGGCCGCCACTGGTGCGCGCCGGCCGGGCTTTTGGTCAGCTCCCACTCAAAGTCGAACAGGTTATTCAGGTACTCGTTTCCCCACCGGGTCGGGGTGGAGGTCCAGGTCACTTCCAGGCCGCTGGTGATGGTATCCCCGCCTTTGCCGGAGCCAAACGTGTTGTGCCAGCCCAGGCCCTGCATCTCCAGGCCTGCCGCTTCCGGCTCGGGGCCGACGTTGTCGGCGGGGCCGGCACCATGGGTCTTGCCGAACGCGTGGCCACCGGCGATCAAGGCCACGGTTTCTTCATCGTTCATGGCCATGCGGCCAAAGGTTTCACGGATGTCCTTGCCCGAGGCCACGGGGTCGGGGTTACCTTCCGGGCCTTCCGGGTTCACGTAGATCAGGCCCATCTGCACGGCGGCCAGCGGGTTTTCCAGGTTACGTTCGGCCGACAGGTCGCGATTCTGCTCTTCACCATGCTTGGCCGGCTCGGCCACCAGGTCACCCTGCCCCGGCGGCTGCGCCTTGACCTGATCCTTGCCGTAACGGGTATCGCCGCCCAACCAGACCTTTTCCGACCCCCAGTACACGTCTTCGTCCGGCTCCCACACATCGGCACGCCCGCCGGAGAAGCCGAAGGTCTTGAAGCCCATGGATTCGAGGGCAACATTACCGGTGAGTACGATCAGGTCGGCCCAGGAAATCTTGTTGCCGTACTTCTGCTTGATCGGCCACAGCAGGCGCCGGGCCTTGTCCAGGCTGACGTTGTCCGGCCAGCTGTTGAGCGGGGCGAAGCGTTGCTGGCCAGAGCCCGCACCACCGCGGCCATCACCAATGCGGTAGGTGCCCGCGCTGTGCCAGGCCATGCGGATGAACAGCGGGCCGTAGTGGCCAAAGTCGGCCGGCCACCAATCCTGCGAGTCGGTCATCAGGGCAGTCAGGTCTTTCTTCAGGGCCTGGAAGTCGAGGCTCTTGAACGCCTTGGCATAGTCGAAGTCCGGGTCGGGGCTGGACTTGGAGGAATGCTGGTGAAGAATTCTCAGGTTGAGCTGGTCAGGCCACCAGTCACGGTTGGTGGTGCCGCCACCTGCGGTTTGATGGAACGGGCATTTCGATTCGTTCGACATCTGCGGGTACCTTTGGGTCGGTTATCCAGATTTCCGGTCTATGCCAGTGTTCTTTCAGCCGAGCGGGTGGGCTCGTACTACCCCTCATCAGGTGTACACGGGGCTTGCGAAGCTGTCACGGCGGGGGGGCACGGTCTTGCACGCAGGTGCTGACGCGCTGCCCTGTCGCGGAATTCGCGGGGCCACGAGAAAGACTAGCCGAGCTTGGGCAGAGTTCTAATAGAGTGGCTGTTGGAGCCTGATAGGCTGGCTCTGTCAGGCGCAGGCCTGTATCGGCCTCATCGCGGTCAAGCCCGCGATGAGGCCGGCACATCCATACAAGGCACAGGGCCCTGCACCATGCTTCAATACACAGCCATACCCTTTGCCCAGGACGCCGAGCCCTCATGAACCGCAACGACCTGCGCCACGTCGACATGAACCTGCTGGTGCTGTTCGAAGCCCTGATGATCGAACGCAACCTGACCCGCGTGGGTGAAAAGCTGTTTATCACCCAATCCACCGTCAGCGCCGCCCTCGCCCGCCTGCGCGAGCTGTTCGACGACCCGCTGCTGATCCGCAGCGGCCGGGCCATGGAACCCACCCCACGGGCCATGCAGATCTTTGCCGAACTGGGCCCGGCCATGGACGTGATTTCCGCCGCCATCAGCCGCGCCCGCGAGTTTGACCCGGCCAACAGCTGCAACGTGTTCCGCCTGGGCCTTTCTGACGATGCCGAGTTCGGCCTGTTTCCGGCCCTGCTGCAGGCCCTGCGTGAAGAAGCCCCCGCCATTAGCGTGGTAGTGCGGCGAGCCAATTTCCTGCTGATGCCGGGCCTTCTTGCCAGCGGCGAGATCTCGGTAGGTGTGAGCTATACCACCGACCTGCCGGCCACCGCCAAACGCCGCAAGCTGCGCGACATCGGTGTACGGGTGCTGCGCGCCGACGACCGCCCGGGGCCGCTGACCCTCGACGAATACTGCGCCCGCCCGCATGTGATGGTGTCGTTTTCCGGTGACATGAGCGGCAACATCGACCTCGACCTGGCACGCATCGGCCGTTGCCGCAAGGTGGTGCTGGCGGTGCCGCAGTTCGGTAGCCTGCGCGCCCTGCTGCGCAACACCGAGCTGATCGCCACGGTGCCGGACTATGCCGCTTGTGCCCTCGCCGACGACGGCAGCCTGCGCGCCGACCCAGCACCGTTCGACATCACCGAGGCCGAGCTGTCGATGGTCTGGAGCGGCGCCCAGGACAACGACCCCGCCGAGCGCTGGCTGCGCGACCGCATCCTGCAGTTCATGGCCACGCCGTGATGCCCTCTTCGCAGCACAACGCTGTTGCTACCGGCCGTAAAGCCTGAAGTACGCAGCTGCTATTTGCTGCGCTGCATCCACGCTGCGCCAAGCCCACTGAGGCAGATCACCAAAATCCCCACCAGGCTCAGGGTATCCGGCACCTGGCTGTACACCACGAAGCCAAGCAACCCGGCAAACACGATCTGGCAATAGCTGAACGGCGCCAGCAACGCCGGCGCCGCATGGCGGAAGGCCTGGGTCAGCAGCAGGTGCGCAGTCATGCCAAAGCCGCCCAGTGCCAGCATCAACAGGGCATGGTCCCAGCGCGGCACTTCCCAGAAGAACGGCACCAGCGCACTCATTGCCAAGGTGTTGCACAGCCCCGCGTAGAAGTTGCTGGTGGTCGGGCTGTCATGCGCCGCCAGAATCCGCGTCAGCAACTGATAGAAGCAGAAGCCCAACGCCGAACCGAACGGATACAGAATGGCCGGGGTAAACATCGCCCCACCCGGGTGCACCACCACCAGCACGCCGATAAAGCCCATGACCACCGCCACCCACTGCCCCACTGTCACTCGCTCTTTGAGCAGCGGCGCCGACAGCGCGGTGACCAGCACCGGGGCAAGGAAGTTGACAGCCGTGGCCTCGGCCAGTGGCAGGTATTGCAAACCGGTCGTGAACAGCAGGCTGGTGCTCAGCAGGCTCAGGGCCCGCAAGGTCTGCAGTACCGGCCGGCGTGTGCGCAATACATTGAGCCCAGACTTGGGCAGGAAGATACCGGCCATCAGCAACGTGTGCACCACATAACGCGCCCACACCACCATGACTATCGGGTACAGGCCACCCAGGAATTTGGACAAGGCATCGTGGCTGGCAAACAGGAACGTCGCCACCACCACCAAAGCGATGCCGCGCAGGGGTTGGTTGACGCCGGACAGCGGTGTGCTGGAACTCATGGCTCTCTCGATGACGGCGCGGCAACATGCCCCGCCCAAGGAAGGCCGCGCAGGCATTGCCTGGCGGATGTGACAGCTGGGATTCTAGAAGAGATGCCGCAGCATAAGGAAGTTCATTTGCCGCTTGACCCGGTCAAGTGCAATTTGTGTTCGCTGATCGACCACTTTCCACCTTGTCTGCATGGCCCGTGCACGGTTGATCGCCGACCATCGACCGACCCTGCACACCCTACAAGGAATTTACATGCAAAGGCTCAGCACCCGCACCGGCCTGGACCTGCCCGCCATCGGCCTGGGCACCTGGCCAATGACCGGCAGTGAATGCACCCAGGCCGTGCGCCAGGCACTGGACGTGGGTTACCGGCACATCGACACTGCCACCGCCTACGAAAACGAAGCAGCCGTTGGCCAGGCGCTGCGCGACAGCGACGTGCCACGCGAGCAGATCCACCTGACCACCAAGGTCTGGTGGGACCGCCTGGAGCCCAACGCCATGCGTCAGTCGCTGGAAGACAGCCTGCGCGCGCTGGGTACCGAACAGGTCGACCTGTTCCACATCCACTGGCCAGGCAAAGACTGGGACCTGGCCCGCAGCATCGACACCCTGGTAGCCCTGCGTGACGAAGGCAAGGCGCGCCATATTGGGGTGGCCAACTTCCCGTTGGGGTTACTGCGCCAGGTGGTGGAAACCCTGGGCGCGCCGTTGTCGGCGATCCAGGTGGAATACCATGTTCTGCTCAGCCAGCAACCGCTACTCGACTTCGCTCGCAGCCATGACCTGTTGCTCACCGCCTACACCCCGCTGGCACGCGGCCAGGCAGCGGCGCAGCCAGTGATCCAGGCGATTGCCCGCAAGCATGGCGTACTGCCCAGCCAGGTCGCGCTGAAATGGCTGCTGGACCAGGACGGCGTGGCGGCGATCCCCAAAGCCAGCAGCCGCGAAAACCAGCTGGCCAACCTGGCCGCGTTGACCGTGCAGCTGGATGACGAAGACCGCGCAGCCATTGCCGGGCTGCCGAAAGACCAGCGCGTGGTTAGCCCGCCGTTTGCGCCGGACTGGAACAGCTGAGGCCGCCGCGCAAGTCATTGTTCTTGCGTGATGACCTGCTTCAACCGCTCGCTCGCCGGTGCCGGCCGCCCATAAAAGTAGCCCTGGAAGTGCGAACAGCCTTCCGCCGCGAGCCGGCGCATCTGCTCCTCCGACTCCACGCCTTCGGCCGTGGTCTTGATCATCAGGCTGTTGGACAGCTCGGTAATGGCGCGAATGATCGACATGGCCTCGCGGCTGTCGCACATGTCATGCACGAACGACTTGTCGATCTTGATCCGGTCGAACGGGAACGAACGCAGGTAGCCCAACGATGAGTAGCCGGTACCAAAGTCATCCAGTGAAATGGACACGCCCAGGTCTTTCAGCGCGCGCAAGGTGCGCACGTTTTCCTCGCTGTTGCCCAGCAGTACCGACTCGGTAATTTCCAGCTCCAGCCGCTGCGGCGGCAGGCCCGAGTCGGCCAGCGCGAGGGCGACGGTATGCACCAGATCGCCGTTCTTGAACTGCACCGCCGACAGGTTGACCGACACCGTCTGCTCACTCTCCCAACTGGCCGCCTCCTGGCAGGCCAGATTCAGCGCACGGTTGCCCAATTCGTGGATCAACCCGGTTTCTTCGGCAATGGGGATGAAGTCCATCGGCATGACCATGCCACGGGTCGGGTGTTCCCAGCGCAGCAGCGCCTCATAACCGGTAACGCTGCTGGTCTGATGATCGACTACCGGCTGGTAGTGCAACTGCAACTGCCCCAGGTGCAGCGCTGTGCGCAGGTCGGTTTCCACCAGGCGGCGCTGACGGGCGGCAACGTCCAGTTCGACATCAAAGCATTCATAACGATTACGGCCGTTACGCTTGGCTTGGTACAGGGCCATGTCGGCGTAACCCAACAGTTGCTCTGCCTGGTCATTGTCATCAGGCGCGATGGCGATGCCGATGCTCACCCCCACCACGAACTGATGCCCTTCGATCTGGAATGGCGGGCTGATGGCCTTGATCAGGCGCTGCGCGGTATTACACGCGGCATCCCGCCCCTCCAGGCCCGTCAGCACCACGGCAAACTCGTCGCCACCCAGGCGGGCCAAGGTGTCGTGCTCACGCAGTTCGCGGCGCAGACGCTTGCCCAACTCGCGTAGCAACTTGTCACCAAACGCATGGCCAAGGGAGTCGTTGATGTTCTTGAAGTTGTCCAGGTCCAGGCACAGGGCAGCCGTCAGCTTGGCGTTTTCGCTGCCGCGCAACAGGGCCTGGCGTAGCCGTTCGTGGAACAGCGTACGGTTGGGCAGCCCGGTGAGCGCGTCATGGTGCGCCATGTGATGGATCTGCGCATGGGCGGCCAGCTCTTCGGTGGCGTCTTCAGCCACGAACAACACGTAATCGGCCTGCCCCTCGCGGCTCTGGCTGAGCAGGGTACGGCTGCGCAGGGTGCGAGGGCCACGGGCGGTCTCGACGCGCGTTTCGGCGGCGTGTCCCTTGGTGCTGCGGGCACCCCGCACGAATTGCTGCTCCAGGTAGTCACCGGCAGCCGGCGCCAGGCATTCCTTGGGCAACTGGCCGATCATGCTGCGCTGCGGCCCGCCGAACAGGCGTTCGGCCTGCTGGTTGGCCAACAGGATGCGCTGGCTTTCCAGGTCCTGGACGATGACGCTCGCGGGAATGTTGGCAATCACCGAATCGAGAAACTGCGAAAGCTTGGCCATTTCCTGGCTGTACTGCTCGGCCAGCTCTTTGGCCTGCAGCAGTTCGAGCTCCTGGCGGTGGCGTTCGGAAATGTCGCGGGTGACCTTGGCGTAACCCACCAGTTGCCCGGCATCGTCGTACACCGCTTCGATGACCACATGGGCGTGGAAGACCGTCCCGTCCTTGCGCAGGCGTGCGCCCGTTTCTTCAAAGCGTCCGGTGCTGCGCGCCTGCTCCAGGTTTAACGCCGGCAACCCGGCTACGCGCTCGGCATCGGTGTAGAACAACGAGTAATGCTGGCCGACGATTTCCTCGGCACGGTACCCCTTGGCACGCTGGGCGCCGGGGTTCCAGTTGGCGACGATACCTTCAGGGGTGAGCAGGTAGATGGCATAATCCACCACGCTCTGGATCAACAGCCGGTACATGATGTCGGGGTTTGCTGCGAGCGACATGAACTTTACCTGAACCTTCGAAGCGCATGAAAAGGGACCCCGGCAAGCGGCGGCCGGGTCTTGGAAAGCGATGGTGGCATTATGCCGCTCGTGAGCATTTTGTGAAGCACATCACAAAAATGGCACTATCCCTTATCCGCACCAACGAAAAGGCGCCCCCTCAATGGCGGGTGCCGGTCACCAGGAAATTGAGCAAGTCCGGCTCATCCCCCAAGGCGATAGCCTGCACCGGCCGCGGCAGGCTCGCCAGCACGGCATTGCAGAAAGCCACGGCGGGCAGATCCTGCGCGTAGCAACGCAGCAGCCAGTCTCCCTCGCCACTCAGCAACTGCAACGCCACCGCTTGGCCGATGCCCTGGCGACGGTACTTCTTTAAAATAAACAGGTCGGCAAGTTCCTGCGCATCGATGCCAGGCAGTTCGCTGCGCTCGACCAGGACGAAGCCGGCGATGAATCCGTCCACCAGCACCAGATACGCGCCCCAGCCGTCGTCCTGCCAGTAGCGTTGCAGGTGCTCCTCGTGGATGTAGAAACGGCCATCCGCCTCGACGTCTTCCTGCTCCCAGTCGGAGGACTCGTAGCAATAGAACTGGTAGAGATTGCGGATCAGCGAAGCCTGGTCGAGGGTGGTTGGCAGCAGCGCGATGGGGAGCATGGTGTGGGAGGCCTGAACAAAAAGACGATTCTAGATCACCCGCCCCTGGCGACAAAAAGCCCGGGACCTCCCCGCACGGAAAGCCCCAGGCAAAATCACAGTGACACAACCTTGAACTCAGCCCTCCTGCAACGCCCGCGGCCGATGGCTTCGCGCCTCGGCGTCAGGCGACTTGGCACCCTGTAAGCGGAAGTCGAATGACAACTCGGCAAAGCGCTCTGCTTGCACGCCGCGGTCGCGCGCCGCCGCCGCATCCTCGACAAAACGCAGTTCGCCGATCAGCCCGTCACGGGTGGCATAGGCAAAGTCGTCCCACAGGTACTTGTCGCCCGCAAAGTTGATCTGCGTGGTCAGGTGGCGGTGCCCCGGTGCCGAGATGAAGAAGTGCACGTGCGCCGGGCGCTGGCCATGGCGGCCGAGCAGGTCCAGACATTCCTGGGTTGGCCCCTGCGGGTCGCAGCCATACCCCGACGGTACGATCGAGCGCGCGCGATAACGGCCCTCGGCATCGGTAATGATACGCCGACGCAGGTTGAACTCGGACTGTGTCGAATCGAAGTACGAATAGGTGCCCTGGGTGTTGGCATGCCACAGGTCGACGGTGGCACCGGCCAACGGTTTGCCGTCGGCATCGAACACCTGGCCCTGAAGGAACATCACCACGCCTGGGTCAGTGCCGTCGTCCATGCGCACTTCGCCCTCTGCCAGTGGCGCCCCGGCAACGTACAACGGGCCTTCGATGGTGCGCGGGGTGCCGCCGCCAAGGCCAGCTTCGGCATCCTTGGCGTCCTGCAGCAGGTCGAGGAAGTGCTCGATGCCCAGGCCAGCAGCCAGCAGGCCTGCCTCGTTACGGCCGCCCAGGCGGTTGAGGTAGTCCACGGCGTGCCAGAACTCGTCCTCGGTGATGTCCAGGTCTTCGACCAGGCGAGCGGTGTCTTGCAGCACACGCAGAATGATCTGCTTGAAGCGCGGGTTTCCTTCGGCATGGTCCAGGCCAGCCACCCGGTTGAAGAAGGCTTGAATGTCGGCAGCGTGGGAAATTTTCACGGTCATCGTGCTTACCTCGTATTGTTCTTGTCAGGCATACAGGTGCGAATCAGCGATCGTCGCTGTGAATAGACGAGGGATGCCGACACAGGCCGTCGACCTCGATGTCCATGTACGGGAACAGCGGCAGCTGCATCAGCGTGTCATGCAACGCTTCGACGCTGGGCACATCGAACACGCTGTAGTTGGCGTAATGCCCGGCAATGCGCCACAGGTGGCGCCAGGTGCCTTCGCGCTGCAGGCGCTGGGCCAGTTCCTTTTCATCGGCCTTGAGCTGGGCGGCCTTGGCCGGGTCCATGTCGACCGGCAGCTTCACGGTCATCTTCACGTGGAACAACATGGTTATCTCCTTGCTTGTCAGCGACGAGCGAAGCGCGCCAGGCGCTGTTCGTCCAACGTCAGGCCCAGGCCTGGGGTATGGGGGATGTGCAGCTGGAAGTCGCGGTATTGCGGCGGCTCGTTGACGATCTCCTCGGTCAGCAGCAGCGGCCCGAACAGCTCTGCACCCCAGGTGAGCTGGCGCAGGGTGAGGAATGCGTGGGCCGAAGCCAGGGTGCCGATCGAACCTTCGAGCATGGTGCCGCCGTACAAGGCAATGCCAGCGGCCTCGGCGATCTGTGCAGTGCGCAGCACCGCGCGCGGGCCACCATTCTTGGCGATTTTCAGGGCGAAGATGCTGGCGGCGCCGTCGGCGGCCAGGCTGAAGGCGTCCTCGACGCTTTCGATCGACTCATCGGCCATGATCGGTGCCGGGCTGCGCTGGTTCAGGCGCACCTGGCCACCGCGGTTGATGCGCGAGATGGGCTGCTCGATCAGGTCGATGCCGTTGTCGCCCAATACCTGGCAGGCGCGGAGGGCCTGGGACTCGTCCCAGTACTGGTTGACGTCGACCCGCACGCTGGCGCTGTCACCCAGCTCGCGCTTGATCGCGACCACGTGCTTGAGGTCCTGCGCCACCGGGTTGGCGCCGATTTTCAGTTTGAACACCCGATGCCGGCGAATGTCCAGCATGTGCTGAGCTTCGGCGATGTCGCGGGCGGTGTCGCCGCTGGCCAGGGTCCAGGCCACCTCCAGGCTGTCACGCACGCGGCCCCCCAGCAGTTCGCTGACCGGCAGGCCCAGGCGTTTGCCCTGGGCGTCGAGCAAGGCGCTTTCGATGCCGGACTTGGCGAAGGTGTTGCCCTTGGCCAGCTTGTCCAGCTTGAGCATGGCGGCATTGATGTTATCTGCCGGCAGGCCGATCAGCGCCGGGGCGAGGTACGCGTCGATGTTGGCCTTGATGCCTTCGGGGCTTTCGTAGCCATACGCCAGGCCACCGATGGTGGTGGCTTCACCGATGCCTTCCACGCCATCACTGCAGCGCAGTCGCAATACCACCAGGGTCTGCTGCTGCATGGTGTGCATCGCCAGCTTGTGCGGGCGAATGGTCGGGAGATCGACGATAATTGCATCTATGTGTTCAATCAGCGCGCTTGTCATTGTTGCCAGGTCCCGTCAGGTCGGGCTTACAGTCGTGAGCCCGAGTGATGCGTTTACTTGATTGTTGAAGGATTGCGCGAGACCCTGACGACCGTCCAATATCAAATGAATCTCCCACCATACCCTGGAGGTCTGATGGAGCTGCGCCACCTGCGTTACTTCAAAGTCTTGGCCGAGACCCTGAACTTCACCCGCGCCGCCGAGCTGCTGCACATCGCCCAGCCACCCCTGAGCCGGCAGATCAGCCAGCTGGAGGACCAGCTCGGCACCCTGCTGGTGGTGCGCGAACGTCCGCTGCGGCTGACCGAGGCCGGCCGTTTCTTCTACGAACAGACCTGCACCGTGCTGCAGCAGTTGCAGAACATCAGCGACAACACCCGCCGCATCGGCCAGGGCCAGCGCCAGTGGCTGGGCATCGGTTTTGCGCCCTCTACCCTGTACACCGTGCTGCCGGAGCTGATCCGCGAACTTCGCCAGGACAGCGAGCTGGAACTGGGCCTGAACGAGATGACCACACTGCAACAGGTGGAGGCGCTGAAAAGCGGGCGTATCGACATTGGCTTCGGCCGCATTCGCATCGACGACCCGGTGATTCACCAGCAGGTGCTGTGCGAGGACCCACTGGTGGCCGTGCTGCCCAAGGGCCACCCCCTGGCGGGCAGCCCGCTCAGTCTGGCCCAGCTGGCTGGCGAAGCGTTCATCCTCTACCCGGCCAATCCCCGGCCCAGCTATGCCGACCACGTGCTGGCGCTGTTCGCCCACCACGGCATGAGCATTCGTGTCAGCCAGTGGGCCAACGAACTACAGACCGCCATCGGCCTGGTAGCGGTTGGCGTCGGTGTGACCCTGGTGCCAGCATCGGTACAGCAGCAGCACCGTCCCGATATCGAGTATGTCGGCCTGCTTGATAGCGGCGCCGTCAGCCCCATCATCCTCAGCCGGCGCAAGGGTGATGTAAGCCCGATCGTGCAGCGGTGCCTGACGTTGATCGAGCAACAGGCACTCTGAACACACCATGCACCTTGTGGGAGCGGACGCGCCGGCGAACACGGGCAAAGCCCGTGCTATGCACCGGTTCTCCTGCTTCGCGGGCAGGCCCCACAGGGACTCTATAGCCCTGCCCCATTGCCTATGCGTGCCCCGTATACCCATCGGTATATGGATGTTCCCGATGATCTGTTTCATGCTCCGGCACGCGAATCGCGAAACGCCCGGGCTCAAGACAGTCAATCAAAAATCATCGGGAGTCGAACATGGCTGGACGTCTTAACGGCAAGGTGGCGCTGATCACTGGCGGTGCGGGTGGCTGCGGGCTGGCCGCATCGGAGCTGTTCGCGGCAGAAGGGGCAATGGTAGGCATTGTCGACCTGCCCGGCAGCAAGGGCGCCGAAGTTGCAAGGCGATTGCGTGATGCAGGTTACCAGGCCATCTTCGCCGCCGCCGATGTCTCGGACGCACAACAAGTGAAGGCCGCGGTGGCGGCCGTAGAAGAGGCATTCGGCCACATCACCGTGCTGATGAACCACGCGGGCATCCTGTCGGCCATGCCCTTCCTGGAAACCAGTGAAGAAGAATGGGACCGGATCATGGCCGTGAACGTGAAGAGCATGTTCCTGGTCACCGGCGCGGTGTTGCCGGGCATGCTCGCGGCCGGCGGCGGCAGTATCGTCTGCACTTCATCCATCTCGGCAGTGGTGGGCACGCCGATGGAGGTGCTGTATTGCACCAGCAAGGGTGCCACCCATATGTTCGCCCGGGCTATCGCTGTGGAGTTTCGCGACCGAGGCATTCGCGCCAATGCCATCTGCCCGGGCTTCATCGCCACCGCCCACGGCCTGCGCGAGATCGATATGTTGCGCAAACATGGCGTGGACGTCAGCGAACAGGCCATCGCTGCCGCCCAGGGGCGCTTGTGCCAACCCTCGGAAGTCGCCAGCGCAGCCTTGTTCCTGGCCAGTGACGACGCCAGTTTCGTAAACGGTGCGCACCTGTTTGCCGACAATGGCTACACCGCCCTCTGATTACAAGAACAACCGGCAGGAGAACGATGTGAGCACCTCTTCCAACAACATGCATATCAACGAATTCGGCCTTGAACACGCGCACTGGCGCAACTGGGCCGGTAACCAGTCCTGCATCCGTACAGCACGCGGAGCACCGGCCAGCGAGGACGAACTGTGCTCAATGGTCAGCCAGGCCAGCAGCAATGGCATGAACGTGCGCGTGGCCGGCTCGGGGCATTCCTTCACCCCGGTGGCACTGACCAATGGCCTGCACCTGACCCTGGCCAACATGAGCGGCGTACGCCATATCGACCACGAGAGGAAGCGCGTCACCGCTGCCGCCGGCACCACCATCAATGCCTTGGGCAAGACATTGCGTGCCGCCGGGTTATCAATGGTCAACCAGGGCGACATCGACAGCCAGTCGATTGCAGGCGCATTGACTACCGGTACCCACGGCACCGGTCTGACCCTCGGCAACCTGGCCTCGTCGATTGTCGGCATGAAGCTGGTGCAACCCAATGGCGAAATACTCGTGGTCGACGAAAGCACCCCTGACCTGCTACAAGCGGGTCGGGTGTCGCTGGGCGTACTGGGCATTGTTTCCGAACTGACCTTGCAGGTGACCGACAGCTTCAACCTGCACGAGCGCATCTGGCGCGAAGACTTCGAAAGCGTGATGGAAAAGCACGACGAACTGGCACGCAAACACCGCCACTTCAGCTTCTTCTGGTGCCCCTACGAGCAAAGCCGGCATTGCTATTGCCTACCCGATACCGCCGCCACCTCTACAAGCGGGCGCACCACCGATGTCTGCGAAGTGAAGGTCATGGACATCACCGGCCACCCGATCTGGGAAAGCGAGTTCGAGAAAGTGGCCTACAGCTCGGATGTGTACCCGATCGAGTACCTGCCCAACTTTCACGAGCTGGAATACGCTGTGCCGTTGCGCCACAGCAAGGAAGCGTTGCGGGCCGTGCGCAAGCTGATGCTGGAGGACTTCCCCAAGGCCATCTACCCCATCGAGTACCGCTTTACTGCCGGTGACGGGGCGTGGATGAGCCCATTCTTCGAGCAGGACAGCGTGACCATTTCGGTGTCCGGCCAGCCGGGTACCGACTATTGGGACTATCTGCGGGCGGTGGATCAGATCCTGCGTTCCTATGGCGCCAGACCGCACTGGGGCAAGCTGCATTTCCTGACGGGTGAAGATGTGAGTGCAATATACCCGCGGGCCGAGGACTTCCGTAAGCTGCGCCGCCAGCTCGATCCGCAAGGGATCTACCTCAGCGAGCACCTGAGTCCGCTGTTCAGGTGACCTGTACCTGATACAGCAAGGGGCTGCTTTGCAGCCCCTTGCTGTATCAGCCCTTGGCCAGATAATCGATAAACAGGCGAAACAGTTCGGCGTTGGATGAAATTTCCAGGCGCTGATAGATGTTGTGCTTGTGCACCTTTACCGTCCCATCGGAAATATTCAGCTGCCGCGCAATCGACGCATTGCTGTGCCCCTGTAACAACAACTTGGCGATAAGGCGCTGGGTTTCAGTCAGTTGCCCTTGCAAGATCTCTACGAAGGCGTCCTCCAGCACCACCCCCTCTGGTGCTGCGCGCAGGATATCAGCGTAACGCAATCGACAGTGCTGACCAAAAACCGAAGCCAGCAGCGGCGACATTGCAGCCAACAGGTCCATTTCTCCTGCACCGAAATCCCCGCTGCCGTGGTTGCGCATCAGCGAATAGACGATCGCCAACCGGGGCCGAAGGGGAATGATGAAGCCCACCTCATCCACCGCCGTCCCATAGTCGGACGACACGCAGGGGTGGATGTCCTTGGAAATGGCAAACCCTGAAGAGAAGAAGCAGTCAGGTGCCAGTTCGCTCATGCGCCATAGCCCGGATGGGTGCTCGTTGACGCAAGCAACGTAGAACGGGTCAAGCAGGTAGCCGCCGCGCACGTAGGCGTTCAACGTACGCTCCGTGACCGTACGGTTGTACCCGTTATGCACCAGCAGTGCTGGTTGATTGAACTGGAACAGGTAGGCGCAACTCATGTCGAACGTCAGCTTGCTGCGCAGCCACGCATCCAGCGCCGGTCCCAGCTGTTCGCTGCCGATCGCCTCGATCACCGCTGCCAACTCGTTTGCCTCATCTTTTGTCATTGTTCACCACACGCTCATGCACCGAAGGCCTGCATGACCTTACCGCCTTGATCGGTTAAAAACACAAAATCCGGAGCGCCCAGGACGCTCCGGATCATGCGCATGACGCTTTTGCTCAGGACGGCTCGGCCACCCCCTTGCAGACACCTGCGGCAGCGTCCTGACGCCCCAACTCCTGCGCCTTGGGCACCGCCAGCCAACTGGCCAGCAGCATGGCGATCAGGCCGCCACTGAGTTTGCCTATCATCAACGGCAGTATCAGCGAGGGCTGGAAGTTGGCGGAGAAGGCCATGTGGTCGCCAAAGGTGAACGCGGCGCACACAGAGAAAGCGATCACCAATACCTTGTCCTTGGGCGGCATTTCGCTGACCAAGCGAAACATGGCCAGGATATTCGCCGAGGCCGCCAATACCCCGGCCGCACCGACACCAGACATGCCAAAGCGCGAGGCCACCCGTTCGATTGGCTGCGCCAGGAAGCGCTTGAGCAAGTGCACCATGGGGAACGCCCCGCACAGCATCAGGCCGATGTAGCCAGCAATTTCCAAGGCGCGAAACTGATCATCGGCATCGGCGATGATCGGCGCAAAACCCCAGCTGCCGAACAGGTGGCTGAACAGGCCGGTGAAGTACTGCACGATGGACGCTACCAGCACCAGAACCACGGCGATGTACATGAACTGGCCGAGCTTGAGGAACAGGTACACCATCAGTGTGGGGAAGTAGCGCAATGCTGCTGCCAAGGCAATGCAAAACAGGATCAACGGCATCAGGTTGCGCAGCAGCATTGCCCAGGTGAAGTGCAGTGCCTGGGTAGCGGCGCCAGTGGTAGCGATGTCCGGACGCACGCTCAGGCCAAGCGCCTGCATGGTCATGGCAATGATCATGATGCTCAGCGGAATGGTCAGCAGCCCGGCCATGATCCCCAGTGCCATGTACTTGTGGTCGGCCTTGCGCAGCATGGCCAACCCGACCGGAATGACGAAGATGATGGTGGCGCCGCACTGAAAGCCGGTGATCAGGCCGAGGATCCAGCCTTCCTGGCTTTGCGCCAGCGCTTTGGCTAACTGGTAGCCGCCCATGTCCGAGGCGATGAAGATGGGACCGGCGATGCCAGGGTCGGCCCCGATGGCCTGGAACAGTGGCGCGATCACATGACTGATACCAGCTGAAATGTACGGGATCGCCGCCATGATGCCGGCTACCGGGATAAAGATGGGGCCGATGCTGTGCAGGCCGGCGATGAACTCCTGGCCCAGTTCGCCTTCGGGGTTGTAGATGGATGCCACGGCACCCAGTACCGCGCACACCATGATGACGTAGATGACATAGGTGCCGATGCTTTCCATTTGCCGCCTCATTTTTAGAGTTTTGGGTTGGCAGGACTGAAATGTAACGGGGCATCGTTGTTGTTATGGCTTGAGCATGGCGCGCCCCGTCGAGGGTTAAGCTATGCGGCAAGGTGCAGGGCTGTCCATATACCGGGAGGTATAGAAAATTGATCACCGCGTTACGCTATGGATTTCCAGCTGATCACCGCGTAACCAGTCGATGAACCGTGCAAACAACTCCGATTGCGAGTTGATCCCGAGCTTCATGTACAGGTTCTTGCGGTGCATGCGCACTGTCTCCGGCGAGATACCCAGCTCCTGCGCAGTAGATTTCACCGAGTGCCCGCGCAAGATCATGTGGGCCACTTCGCGCTCGCGGTCGGTCAGCACCTGGCAGCCAAAGCTGTCGAACGCTGCCTGCAGGCTGCCGCGTTCGGTTGATGCAGCGCCCGGTTCCAGGTTGTGCCGGGCATAGCGCCCCAGCAGTTCGCGCACCATCGGCTCCAGCGCACGCAACAGGTCGACCTGCCCGGCATTCAGGCGCGTGCCGCTGCAGCCCTGGAACAGGCTCAGCGACAGCTTGCGGCCTGCGCTGAGGTCGACAATGTAGTAGCTGTCTTCACTGCAACCTGTACCCAGGTAATAAGCCTTGTAGTAGTCGCTGTCGAAGAAGTTGTCGGGGGCGATTTCCTGCAGGTGGTAGAAGCCTTCGGCCAGGCCGCTTTGCACGGCAAGGCAGAAAGGGTCCAGCAGGTAGCCGGCGCTGAAATAGCGCTCCAGCACGGCAGCCCGGTGCAGTTCAGGAATGCCTTGCTGGTACAGCAACTGCGGTGCCCGCCCCTGGCACTCGAGGCTGATCATCATCGACTCCACCTGCACCAACTGGCCGATGGCAGCGGCCACATACTCCAGCGCCTCGGGGGTTTCGCCATGGGCCAGGGCGCGCTGCAACGCCACGTGCCACTGCTGCAGCGCGCCCATTGTGAGGGTAAGCGGGGTATCGGGGGAGGCCTGGGTCATGCCCGGCAGTCTAGCCTGCCAGGCACGCCCGCGCACAGCCCTTTGCGCCAGGTTCATCGGCCTTGGTACAGGCCAAGCGCTGTGAGTTCACGCGCGGTTTCGAGGATGCACTGGCGCAGGGTCTCGACGATCTCGTCCACCTGCGCATGGGTGATGATCAACGGTGGCGACATCACGTTCAGGTGCATGATCGGGCGCACCAGCAACCCTTTTTCCTGCGCCTTGCTGTGGATGCGTTCGCCGATGTTCACCTCATCGGCGAACAGTGCCTTGCTGGCCTTGTTGGCGACGAACTCGACACAGGCCATCAGCTTCATGCAGCGCACATCCCCCACCAGCGGCAGATCGCGCAGGCTCTGCAAGCGTTGCTCAAGGTAACCCCCCACGTCGTTGACATGATCGAGCAGTTGCTCGCGCTCGATGATCTCGATGTTCTTCAGCGCCGCCGTGCAGCACACCGGGTGGCCGCTGTAGGTAAACCCGTGGGTAAAGCAACGACCCTTGCCTGGCTCGGCAATCACTTGCCAGATGCGCTCGGAAAAAATACACGCGCCCAGCGGCAGGTACGCCGAGGTCAGGCCTTTGGCGGTGGTGATGATGTCTGGGGTGACGCCAAACAGTTCCTCGCTGGCGAAGAAGGTGCCCAGGCGCCCGAACGAGGTCACCACTTCGTCGGCGACGAACAGGATGTCGTAGGTCTGGCACAGCTGCCACATGCGCTGGAAGTAGCCCTCGGGCGGAATGATCACCCCGCCCGAGCCCATGATCGGCTCGGCGAAGAACGCCGCCACGTTGTCGGCACCCAGCGACAGGATCTTATCCTCGAACTCGGCCACCAGGTAGTCGAGGAATTCGGCCTCGTCCATGTCGTGCGGGGCACGGTACGGGTTGGGGTTGGAGACGTGGTGGATCAGGTCGTGGTGATAGTCGAACTCCGGCACCCGGTCGGCGGCCTTGTTGCCGATCGACATGGTCAGGGTGGTGGAGCCGTGGTAGGCGTTGTAGCGGGCGATGATGTGCTTCTTGTGTGGCTTGCCGCGGCAGTTCTGGTAGTACTGGATCAGCCGGTAGGCGGTGTCGACAGCGGTCGAGCCGCCGGTGGTGAGGAACACATGGTTCAAGTCGCCCGGCGCCAGCTGCGCAAGCTTCTGGCTCAGTTCGATGGCCACATCGTTGGCCATGTCGGAGAACGGGTTGGAATACGCCAGCTGGCGCACCTGGTCTGCGATGGCCAGGGCCATTTCCTCGCGGCCCAGGCCGATGTTGGTGCACCACATGCCGCCGACGGCATCAAGGAAGCGGTTGCCGTGGGTGTCACGAATGTAGGCGCCCTCACCGGCGACGATGTTCAGCGCGCCTTGCTCGCGGTGCTCGTCGAACACATGGTAGCCGTGCATGTAGTGGGCCTTGTCGGCCTCCACCAGCGGGTCGTGGGCGATAGCGAATGCTTTGCTTGGGGTGGCCATGGGCAGCTCCTTGGCGAGAATGTTTGGGCAGTGTTCAGAAACCGGTCTTGACCGTGCTCCAGACCCGGGTGATGGCGCGCATGTCCTTGGGGCTCTGGGTTTTCTGCGCGAACAGGCGCTCACGGGTTTGTGCGTCGGGGTAGATGGCCGGGTCCTGGCGGATGTCGTCACGCACCAGCGCGGTGGCGGCGGCGTTGCTGTTGGCGTAGTGGATGTAGTCAGTGACCTTGGCCATGGTCTGCGGCTGCAGCAGAAACTCGATGAAGCGGTGGGCGTTGGCCGCGTGCGGCGCATCCTTGGGGATGTACAGGTTGTCGAACCAGATCAGCGAACCTTCCTGGGGGATGAAGAACGACAGTTTGATGTCCTTCTTCGCTTCCACAGCACGGGCCTGGGCGGTGGCGTAGTCACCGGACCAGGTCAGCGCCAGGCAGACATCGCCGTTGGGCAGGCTGGTGAGGTAGTTGACCGAGTCGAACTTGCGAATGTAGGGGCGGATGCCCAGCAGCAGTTGCTCGGCCGCCTTGAGGTCGGCAGGCAACGCGCTGCGTGGGTCCTTGCCCAGGTACTGCAGGGCCAGCGGAATGACCTCGGTGGGCGCGTCCATCAGGGTGACGCCGCAGTCGGCGAAGCGCGAGACGATCTTGGGGTCGAACAGCATGGCCAGCGAACCGATCGGCGCGTCGGGCATGCGCGCGGTGATCTTGTCGACGTTGTAGGTGACCCCCGAGCTGCCCCAGGTATAGGGCGCCGAGTACTTCAGGCCAGGGTCGTAGCCCTGCAGGTTGTTGACCACCTGCTGATCGAGGTTTTGCCAGCTAGGCAGTTGCTGCTTGTCCAGTGCCTGGAACACGCCGGCGCTGATCAGCGGGGGGACCAGCGAGGCGTTGAGCATGACCAGATCGTAGCCGGAACGGCCGGTGAGCAGTTTGGTCTGCACGGTTTCGTAGCCATCGAAGGTGTCGTAGATGACCTTGATGCCGGTGGCCTTCTCGAAGTCGGCCAGGGTGGTTTCACCGATGTAGTCGGTCCAGTTGTACAACCGTAACGTGTTACCACTGTCCACCTCTGCCGCCTGGGCCAGGCTGGCGCCAGACGCCAGCAGCAGACCGCCAATCACCTTCAGTACCTTGCGCATGGCAACTCCATCGTGTGAGTGCTCCGGATCGAGCCGATGGGTTCACTATCGGTGGATTCGTCCAGGGGTGACATACCCCGAATGTGTGGGTGGTCGTTTTTGGGCAGGTGGCGCTGGAAGGTTTGCAGAACATCGTATGCCGACAAAATGTTGGGGCTGCTTTGCAGCCCTTTCGCGACACAAGGCCGCTCCCACAAGGACGGCGCAGACTTCGAAGCTGGTGGTAATCCTGTGGGAGGACGGCGCAGCCTTCGAAGCTGGCGGTAATCCTGTGGGAGGACGGCGCAGCCTTCGAAGCTGGCGGTAATCCTGTGGGAGCGGCCTTGTGTCGCGAAAGGGCCGCAACGCGGCCCCAGTGCTCAGTACAGGAGAAAGGTCACGTCAGCGGGTACAACGCTTCATCGAACTGCGCCAGGCGCGGGAACACCAGTGGCTGGTCGTCCGAGAGCTGCTCCAGACGCTGCCGGTATTGCTGCAGAAAGTCCTGCCGCGCAGCAGCACTGATGTAAGGCACATGCCAAGCCACGAACGGCGGCAGCACCTCGAACCCGACATAGGCCAGCGTGCCCCGCAGGATCGGCCGCAGCATGTCTTCCAACGGCCCGTGAATCGCGCCATCGCCAAACATGTGCTCGCGCCCGCCCAGGGTCACGGTCACCAGCGCCCTCTTGCCGGCCAAGCCGCCCTGGTCGTAGAAGCGCTTGCCGCCATAGCACACCCCCGACACCAGCACACGGTCGATCCAGCCCTTGAGCATGGCCGGGGCCGAGAACCAGAAGATCGGGAAGTTCAACACCAGCAGATCGGCCCACAACAGCTTGTCCAGCTCCTGCTGGATATCTGCGGCAATGGCACCGCGCTTGACGCCCTGACGCTGCTCCAGCGCATACACGAGGTACTCGGGGTTCTCGCGCTGGGTAAAGTCATCGGCACTGGCCACCGGGTTCCAGCCCATGGCGTACAAGTCACTGACCTGCACCTGATGGCCTTGGGCGCGGAAGGTTTCCACAGCCTGGTCACGCAGGGCTGCCGTGAACGATTGCGGTTCGGGGTGAGCGTGGACGATCAGTACATTCACAAGCATTCTCCTTACACAAAACAGGTTGTCTTCCAGCGGTGGCTCAGCACTGTACGGCTTTCACCTCGACGAACTCGGCCAGGCCCTCTTCGCCCCACTCGCGACCGTTGCCCGACTGCTTGTAGCCACCGAACGGCGCCCGGTAGTTGAACCCGCCCCCGTTGATGAAGCACTGCCCGGCCCGTATCTGCCGCGCCAGCGCCAGGCCGTGCTCGCGGCTGCCCGCCCACACCGCGCTGGACAGGCCGAACGGCGAGTCATTGGCCAGCGCCAGCGCCTGGGCCTCGTCGGCGTAGGGGATCAGGCACAGCACCGGACCGAAGATTTCTTCCTGGGCAATGCGCATGCGGTTGTCGACGTCGGCGAACAACGTGGGCGCCACGTAGAACCCGTGCTCGAAGCCGCCGTGATCACCACCGCACAACAAGCGCGCGCCCTCCTCCTGTCCCTGGCGAATGTAGTCGAGCACCGTGCGCCGCTGTCCTGCCGAACACATCGGCCCTAGGAAACTGGCGGGGTCACGCGGGTCGCCCATGACCAGTGCGCGGGTCTCGGCCTGGGCAATGTCCAGCGCCTCGGCATAGCGGCTGGCCGGCAGCAGCATGCGGGTCAGTGCCGTGCAGGTCTGCCCCGAGTTGATCATCACGTCCTGCACGCCATAGCGCACCGCAGCGTGCAGGTCGGCATCGGCGGTAATCAGCAACGGTGACTTGCCTCCCAGTTCCAGGCATACCCGCTTCACCGTCGGCGCAGCCGCTTGTGCCACCCGCACCCCGGCACCGGTTGAGCCGGTGAACGACACCATGTCCACCTGCGGGTGCCGGGCCAGGGCTTCACCAACCTTGGCACCTGGGCCGCTGACCAGGTTGAACACCCCTGCCGGCAGGCCGATGGCGTCGATCATTTCGGCCAGCACAAATGCGTGTAGCGGCGTTTCCTGGCTGGGTTTGACCACCACCGTGCACCCGGCAGCCAGGGCCGGCGCCAGCTTGCCGATCATCTGGTGCAGCGGGTAGTTCCACGGGTTGATGAATGCGCACACGCCAACGGCCTCACGGTACACCAACGAGTTGCCGACTTCGCGCACCTCGTCCATCAGCCCGGCCAGTTCGGCGTATTGCTCCAACCCGGCAATCGGGCCTTCGACCTGCACCGCCTGGCACCACTGCACCGGCATGCCCAACTCGTCGGTGATGACCTCGGCCATTTGCGCCGCACGGTTTTTCAGCTGTGCGACCAATGCCCGGATGTACCCGGCGCGCACGCTGGACGGTGTGCGCGACCAGCCATCGAAGGCCCGCCGCGCCGCCATCACCGCCCGCTCGACATCGGCCTCGGCGCCCAAGGGTACCCGGCCAATGGCCTGCTCGGTGGCCGGGTCGATCACCTCAGCCATGCCCTGCCCGCTCGGCACCTGCCAGGCGCCATCAATGTACAGCCGCGCATACTCACGCATGGCCGTACTCCCGTTTCAGTTCGTCGGCACAGCGGGCGATGCGCTGGCAGGCATCGACCAGCGCCGCATTGCCCAGCACCAGGCCCAGGCGGATATGCCCGGCAGCACTGGGGCCGAACGCTTCGCCGGCAAGCACCGACACGCCCTGGCTGTCCAGCAGGTAGTCGGCAAAGGCCTGGGCACTTACGCCGGTCTCACGAATATCGACCATCACGAACATGCCACCATCGGGCTTCAATGCCTTGAGGCCCGGGCAGCCGGCCAGCTGCTCGCACACCAGATCGCGCCGCTCGCGGTAGGCTTCGCGCATGGCGTCCAGCTCGGGCAACGGCTGCTCCAGCGCCACCACGGCGGCATCCTGGACGAAGTCCGGCAAGCCGTAGAGCATGCACAGGGCGAGGTTTTCCAGATGCGTGGCCAGTGCTGTCGAGCTGACCACCCACCCCATGCGCCAGCCGGTCATGGCATGCGACTTGGACAGGCTGTTCAACGTTGCAGTGCGCTCGGCCATGCCCGGCAGGCTGCCGGGGCTGACATGCTCGCCTTCATACAGCAGCTCGCTGTAGACCTCGTCAGAGATCAGCCACAGATCATGGGCAATGCACAGTTCGGCCAGCGCCTCCCAGGTGGCGCGCGGCAGGCTCGCCCCCGAAGGGTTGTGCGGGCTGTTCAGCGCCAAGGCGCGGGTGCGCGGGGTAATGCGCTCGGCGACGTCACGCGGGCACACGCGAAAGCCATTCTCGGGCTTGACCGGTACCGGTACCACCTTGGCGCCACAGGCGCCGAACACGGCCTCGTAAGTGACATACATCGGTTCGGCAACGATCACCTCATCGCCTGGGTCGAGTATGCACTGGGCCACGCAGAACAGCGCGCACTGGGCACCCGCCAGCACGGTCACCTGGTCGACGCTCACCGCCTGGCCACTGCGCTGCCGGTGACGGTTGGCGATGGCCTGGCGCAGCGCCAGCTTGCCGCGTACATCGGCGTAATGGGTATGGCCAGCGCGCAGGCTGTCGATGGCCGCCTCGACGATAGGCGCGGGGGTGTCGAAGTCCGGGTCACCCACCGACAGCAGCAGGATGTCCTTACCCTCGGCCTGCAGCGCAAGGGCGCGGTAGTGAATGTCCCAGGCCGCAGCCCCGTCGCCGGCGATGCGTTGGGTAAGCTTGGCGTAGCGCATGGCAATCTCCCTTCTTTGGCGGTTTCAGTCGACGAGGATCTTCGGGTTGGAACTGCCCCACACGGTGTACAGGTCGGCCAGCAACGCGCCGTTGATTTCTTCCATCTCGGCCTGGGTGATTTCGCCCCCGGCCTGCTTGCCGAACAGCACCACTTCGTTGCCCCCCTTCACGTCCGGGAAGTCGGTGACATCGACCATCAGCGTGTTCATCGACACCTTGCCCACCACCGGCACACGGTGGCCGTTGATCAGCACATGGCCCTTGTTGGTGAATACCCGGCGGTAGCCATCGGAGTACCCGACCGTAATGTTGGCCAGGCGCGAATCACGGGCCAGGGTGAAGGTGCGGTCATAGCCCACGGTGTTGCCAGCCGGATAGCTGTGCACCGCAGCCACGTGCGATTTGAACTGCATCGCACGCTTGTACTCGGTGCGCGCCGGCACGGTGTCACCGAACAGCGCGCCCCCTGTTCGTACCATGTCCAGGCGCGCTTCCGGCACCTCCAGCGTAGCGAACGAGTTGGCGGCGTGCAGGGTGAGCTTGCTGCGGTCGAGCTTCGCGTGCTTGATCAACCAGTCAGTCTGCTCGTTGAAGGCCGCCAGGCCCTTGCGGACATCGTCCTTGTCTTCCACGGCGAAGTGGGTCATCAGCGCGACCAGCTTGAGGTGCTTCTGGTCGGTGATCTGCAGCGCTTCGCCACGGCCGGACCAGGTGGCCATCTCCACCCCGTTGCGGCTCATGCCGCTGGAGTTGAGCGCCATGTGAATGCGCAAGGTCTTGCCATGGCGCGCGGCGATGGCATCGGCCTGGCGGGCAAATTCCGCGCTGCCCACCAGCTCTTCCATGTCGTACTGCAAGCCATCTTCCAGCTCGTTGAGGCTGGCCAGGCGTACCCGCACCAGTTGCCCGGTGAAGCCACTGGCGCGGACCACGCGGGCCTCCTCGTTGCTAGCCACCGCCACGCAGGGCACGCCCTGGGCGATGATCGATGGCATTACCAGGCCGATACCGTGGCCATAGGCATCGGCCTTGAGCACGGCGCACAGCTTGGACTTGCCGGCCAGCTCGGCCTGCAGCGTGCGGATGTTGTGCTGCAGGGCGCTGGCGCTGACTTCGACCCAGGCATTGCTGTTTTGCACGGTCAGGGCATTGGTACCGTTGTCCATCGACAGCGGGGGGGCGGCATACAGTGGGGCTTGGCCGGTGATCAGCAGGGCCAGGGATGCGGCCAGAAGTGTACGGCGAAATGGCATGTGGGTTTCTCTTGTTCTTTTGGTTGTTCGCGGCTTAACAGACGCAGGTGTGTTTGAGTTCGATGAAGGTCACGCCGGGTGTGGCGAAACCGCTGGCCAGGTCGGCCTGCAGCGCGTCCAGATCACGCGGCTGGCGCACCGCGCAACCAAAGGCACGGGCCAGGCCGATGAAGTCCGGATTACGCGGCAGCACGCCGACCGGCTCGATGTTCAGGCCGAGCATGTCATCGCGGATCTGCCCGAGGGCGTCGTTGTTCCACAGCAGCACCACCAACGGCCGGTCCAGTTCCTCTACAGCCGTGGCCAGCTCCTGGGCGGTATAAAGGAAACCGCCGTCGCCCACCAGCACCAGGCCTGGGCGATGGTCGGTGGCAAGCATGCCGCCAATACCGGCCGGCAGGCCGTAGCCGAGTGTGCCGTAGCCGGTCGGATGCAGCCAGCTACGTGGTGCCCGGCTGGCGAAGGCGTAGTTGCCTGTGTAGGCCAGTTGGGTCATGTCGCTGCTGATGAACGCATCGTCGGGCAGCACGGCGGCAATGCGGTCAAGAATCGCCTGATGGGTGGCCTGCAACGGTGCATGCCCATGACGAATGGCCTGGCGCAGGTTGCTCACCGCTTCGCTCGCCTGAGCAGGGTCTCGGTCGAGTGCAGGCAGGTGTTCGAGCAAACCGTCCACGGTTTGCCGGGCATCGCCCTGCAGGGCAATGGCACAGGGGTAGAAGTCGTTGAACTTGCGCGGGTCGATGTCCACGCGCAGCAGCTCGCCAGTGATCGGCAGGCGCTCGCGCCAGAAGTCGGTGTCGGCCATTTCGGTGCCCACGGCAAGCACCACATCAGCCTGGCTGATCAGCTGCCAGCCGGGTTCGACGCACAGACTGGCGCCAGCATTGAGTGGCGCGTCTGGTGGCAGCACGCCCTTGCCGGCCACGCTGGTGAACAGAGGCGCTGCCAGCCGTGTACTGAGTTGCTGCAACTGCTCAGCCGCGTGCAACGCGCCACCCCCGGCAATGATCATCGGCCGCTGGGCGGCGGCAAGCTTCAGGGCAGCCTGCTCGAGGGTTTCGCGGCACGGCTGGCCACGCCCAGGACGGCGTACCACCTCGTCGCTCCAGTCCCGGCTGACCGATGCCGCCAGCACGTCCAGCGGCACCGAAATGTGCACCGGGCGCGGCCGTTCGCTGTCGAACACTGCCCAGGCGCGAGCGATCAGCTCGGGCAAGTCGTCGCCCTGCAGGGCCACCGCAGAAAACGCCGTGATGGGCGCAGTCATGGCGCGCTGGTCCTGGGTTTCATGCAGGCAGCCCCAGCCCTTGCCCAGGCTGGCGGTGTGGTTGACGCTGGAAATCACCAGCATCGGCACCGAGTCGGCATAGGCTTGGCCGATGGGGGTGGCGACGTTGGTCACGCCTGGGCCGGTAATGACGAAGCACACCCCCGGCTTGCCACTGACCCGCGCATAGCCGTCGGCCATGAAGCCGGCGCCCTGCTCGTGGCGGGTCAGTACATGGCGAATGCCACTGCCCGGCAGGCCACGGTACAGCTCCAGGGTGTGCACCCCAGGGATGCCGAACACGGTCTCCACACCGTAGTTGGCCAACAACCGCACCAGCGCCTGGCCGGCCGTCAGAGTAAGGTCATTCATGTCATTCTCCTTGCGCCTGGCCGAGGCGGATCAGCGCGTCGACCGCGGTGGTGCCATGGGCACCGACCATCAATGGGTTCACATCCAGCTCCAACAGCTGCCCGGCGTTTTCGCAGGCGTAGTCGGCCACCGCACGGATAGCTGCGACCAAGGCGTCGAGATCGGCAGCCGGGCGGCCACGGAAGCCTTGCAGCAGGCTGGCACTGCGCAGGTTCAGCAGTGCGGCGCGGATGGCGCTGTCGGTCGTGGGCAACAACAGGCTGACACTGTCCTTGAGCAGTTCGACCAGCACGCCGCCGGCACCGATCACCAAGGCCAGGGCAAAGTCGTGTTCACGCTTGATGCCCACTATGAGCTCGGCCAAGGGCGGCTCAGCCATGGGCTCGAGCAGCACCTGATCAAACGCAACCTGCGGGGCGTAGTCAGCGATGCACTGGCGCATCTGCACCAGTGCAGCTTCCAGGGCGCGGGCATCGCGCAGGTTCAACGCCACAGCGCCAGCTTCGGTCTTGTGCGGCAACTGCGCGCTGACCGCCTTCAGTACCAAGGGGTAACCGACGCGGGCGGCGTCTGCCACGGCGCGTTCGGGCGTACTCAGCACGCCCGAAGGCACCGGCAGACCGAAAGCGCGCAGGGCCTGCTTGGATTGCCATTCGTCCAACAGTCGGCTTTCGCCCGTGAGGGCCTGCGGGCACAGCGGTACCCGCGCAGCCTCGCCCTGGTCCAGTAACCGCTGGCGGTTCCTTTGGTAAGCGACGATACGCCCCCAGGCCGCCAGGGCGTCTTCCACGCCCTGCAGGGCAGCGATGCCCCGCGCATGCAGGCGCTCACGCGCACTGGCAGGCAACAGTTCCGGGAAAGCCGAGGTGACGAAGCCGATCTTGCCGTGGCGTTCAACGGCATCGCAGTACAGCCCCAGCAGCAGGTCACATTCCTTGCGCTCGCCGGTGAACGCCGCCGGGTAGTCCAGCACCAGCATCGCCGCGCCCGCGGCGCCGCTCAGGGTACTGTCGAGCATGCGTTGCAGGGCGGCCTCATCGCCCCAGATGGCTGTGGTGAAGTCCAGTGGGTTGACCAGGTTGGCATAGCCCGGCAACACCTCGGCCAGTGCCGCCACCTGCCGTTGCTCGAGCTTCGGCAGTTGCAACTGGTTGCGTTCGGCATAGTCGGCAATCAGGCCGGCATCGCCGCCTGAGCAGGCCAGCGCAATCAGCTCGCCATCTGCCGGCAAGCATCCGCAGGCTGCGGCCTTGAGCGTTTCGACAAAGCTCACCGGGCCGCTGACGCGGATCACGCCCAGGCGCTGGAACAGGCTGTCGTACAACGCATCGGAGCCGGACAACGAGCTGGTGTGGCTGAGCGCCAGTTCAGCGCCGATCTGCGAAACGCCCGTCTTCAGGGCAATGATCGGCGTACCCTGCTGCAATGCCTTGTAGGCGGCGCGTGCAAAGCCCGGCACGTTCTTCAAGCCTTCCAGGTGCAGCCCGATGGCCGTTACCCGTGGGTCGTCGAGCAGCACATCCATCAGCTCGGCCACACCCAGTTGCGCCTGGTTGCCGACCGAGGCCATGTAGGCCACCGGCAGCGAGCGGTCGCTCATGGACAGGTTGTAGGCAAAGTTCCCGCTCTGGGTGAGGATCGCCACGCCCTTCTCCACCTGCTGGCCGCCATGGGCCACCGGCCAAAGGGCTGCACCGTGCAGGTAGTCGAGCAGGCCATAGCAGTTGGGGCCGAGCAGGGCCATGTTGCCGGCCGCAGCGAGCAGGCGCTGCTGCAACTGGCAGCCCTCTTCGCCGCTTTCGGCAAAGCCGGAGGCATAGCAGATGGCCCCCCCGGCGCCACGCGCGGCCAGCTCGGCAACGCACTGCAACGTCAGCTCACGGTTGGTGGCGATGAACACCGCGTCCGGGGCGTAAGGCAAGTCGGCCACGCGGGCCACGCAAGGGATGCCTTCCAGGCTTTCATGCTGCGGGTTGACCAGCCACAGCTCACCGCCAAAGCCGCCTTCGGCGCAGCGCTTGAGCGCCCGCGCCATGCTGCGCCCGCCAACGAAGGCCAGGTGCCGGGGCGCCAGCAGGCGCTTGAGGTTGTCACGAATCGATTGCGACATGGGTGTTCTCCTGGCGCTCAGCGCAGCAGCGGGCGCAGCAGTTCGCGGGCGATGATATGCCGCTGGATTTCCGAAGTGCCCTCCCAGATGCGCTCGATACGCGCGTTGCGCCAAATGCGCTCAACCGGCCCTTCGTCCATCAGGCCCATGCCGCCGAAGATCTGCACGGCTTCGTCGGCGACCTTGCCCAGCACTTCGCTGGCAAACAGCTTGGCCATGCCGGCTTCACCGTCGGTCATGTTGCCCTGGTCCATCTTCCAGGCGGTGTGCAGGGTGAGCATCTCCGCGGCGCGGATCTGCGTGGCCATGTCGGCCAGCTTGAACGACACCCCCTGGTAGCTGCCGATGGCCTGGCCGAACTGCTTGCGGTCGGCGGCCCATTGCAGTGACAGGTCGAGGGCGCGCTGGGCCTGGCCCACGCAGTTGGCGGCGACCATCACCCGGCCGGCGGTAAGCCAGGCGTTGGCCACTTCCCAGCCCTTGCCGACTTCGCCCAGCACCTTGCTGGCCGGCACCCGGCAGTCGTCGAAGAACAGCTCGTAGGTGTGATAACCACGGTTGCTCACGCACTTGGGACCACGGCGGATGGTCATGCCCGGCGTACCCCGGTCGACCAGCAAGGCGGTGACCGCATTGCGCTTGCGCCCGTTGTGCTCGTAGGTGTCGGTGACCGCGAAGACGATGGCAAAATCGGCGTGGCCGGCGTGGCTGATGAAGTGCTTGCTGCCGTTGATGACAAAGTCATCGCCCTGGCGCACGGCGCGGGTCTTGATGGCGTTGGCATCGGAACCGGCACCCGGTTCGGTGAGGGCAAAGCAGTCGGTTTTCTCGCCCTGCACACAAGGCAGCAAGTAGTCGTTGATCTGCTCGTCCTTGCAGGCCATGAGGATTTTCGACGGCCGTGCAACGAAGACATGCAGCGCCCAGGACACCTTGGACAGCTCACGTTCGATCAGCGCCTGGGACAGGTAGTCCAGACCGCCCCCTCCCACTTCCTCGGGCATGTTGAAGGCATAAAAACCGGCTGCGATGGCCTTGCCACGGATCTGTGCGGCCAGTTCGGGTGACACGGCGTCGGCGCGGTCCACCGCTTCCTCATGGGGCAGCAGCTCCTTGGCAACAAAGCTGCGTACCGCTTCCACCAACATTTCTTGTTCTTGGGTCAGTTGGAAATTCATCTGCGAAGGTCCTGATGAGGGTCGGGTATCGGATTACTGGCCGGTAAAACGGGGGGTGCGACGTTCCACCGAGGCTTGCAGGGCCTCGGCGCCATCCTGGCTGCGGCCGCACAGCAGGCCGGCGTGGCGCTCGGCTTCCAGCTGTTCAGCCAGCGTGCGCCGGGCACCGTCGCGTATCAGCCGCTTGGTCTGCGCATAGGCGAAGGTCGGGCCGTTGGCCAGGCGCCCGGCCAGTTCGGCGGCAACGGCAGGCAACTGCTCGTCGGCGCAGACTTCGCTGACCAACCCGGCGGCCAGGGCGCGATCAGCGCCCCACAGCTCGTCGAGAAACAGCAGGCGCTTGGCCTGCTCGCTGCCGATCAGCCGTGGCAGGTGCCAGCTGGCGCCGGCATCGGGGCTGTAGCCCATGCTGGTGTAGCCGGCCTTGAAGCGCGCCGAGGCGGCGGCGATGCGCAGGTCGCAGCACAGGCTGAGGTCCATGCCACCGCCCACGGCGGTGCCGTTGATGGCGGCGATGGTGGGTTTGTCGAGGCTGTGCAGGCGCAACATCAGGGCATGGGCAGTTTCGGTCCAGCCATAGCTTTCCAGGGTGCCGGCAGCTTCGGCGGCAGCCCATTCGGCCAGGTCGGCGCCAGCGCAGAAGCTGCGGCCGCTGCCGGTCAGCACCACCACGCGTACGGCGGGGTCGTCGGCATGGCTGTCGAGCAAGGCGTGCAGTTGCTTGAGGGTGGGAATGTCCAGCGCGTTGCGCTGCTCGGGGCGGTTGAGGGTGATCCAGGCAACGCCAGCTTCGACCTTGCTCAACAGTGGCGACGACGGGGTAGTCATGGGGGCCTCGGTGTTGTTGTGATGGTTTTGGAGGGCTTGACGAGGAAGATACTAAACGAGTGTTCAACAAGACGGGATGGGCTGTTACAACTTCGCACAACTCGGTGTTTGGCGTTACACAAGGGCGTTCGTCGTGACGGCTTTATGGCCTGTGAGATCGCGCGCCGCGCGGGCGGTGCTCGATCTCACAGGTGCTGAACATGCAGCGATTGACACCCGCCGGCGACGAGCTGCGGTGTCAAACCCCTGGTGCGCTGGGTGCGAAGGCCCCCTGCCGGCGGCGGTTGACGAAGAAGTACGCCGCGTAGCACAGGGCAATGAAGCCAAAGCCCCAGTACAGCGACGGTCGTTGGGTTTCATCCAGCGCCAGGAACACGAACAGCGAGCTGCACAGGGTGATGCACAGCAGCGGCACCAGCGGGTACAGCGGCGCCTTGTACTTCAGGTCCTGCACTTGCCCGCCGTCGCGCAGCCAGGCCTTGCGGAAGCGGTACTGCGCCAGGGCGATGACGATCCAGGTCACGGTGCCGGACATACCGCTTACCGCCATCAACACCATGAACAGCGTGTCAGCCGCAACGAAGCTGGTCATCAGCGAGATCAGCGCAAAGCACAGGGTGATGCTCAGCGCCCGCAGCGGCACGCCACGCTTGCTCAGCGGCGACAGGCTTTTCGGTGCCATGCCAGTCTTGGACATGGCCCAGAGGATGCGCGTGGAGGCATACAACCCAGAGTTACCCACCGAGAGGATGGCCGTAAGGATGACGAAGTTCATCAAGTCGGCGGCGTAAGGGATGCCGACCATGTCGAACACCTGCACGAACGGGCTTTCCATCAGCCCGGCCTGCTCGTGCGGCACAATGGCCGACAGCACGGCAATCGCCAGCACATAGAAGATCAGCACGCGGAACACCACATTGCGCACCGCCCGCGGGATGCTTTTTTCCGGGTGCTCGGTCTCACCAGCCGCCACCCCCATGATTTCGCAACCCTGGAAGGCATAGACCACGGTCATCATCACCGCGAACACTGCCGACAGGCCGTGGGGGAACAGCGACTCGCCCACCAGGTTGTTCAGCATCGGTGCGGGTGCCCCGCTGCTCAGGGGGATGGCACCGAAGATCACCAGCAGGCCAATGACGATGAAGCCGAGGATGGTTGCCACCTTGATGCCCGAGAACCAGTACTCGGCCTCGCCAAAGGCACGCGTGGCCAGGGCGTTGAGGCCGAACAGCACCACCACGAACAGCGCCGACCAGTACCAGATCGGCACCTCCGGGAACCAGCGGGTCATCAGCATGCCGGCAGCGGTGAACTCCAGGCCTACGGTGGTGGCCCAGCTCATCCAGTACACCCAGCCGATCATGAAGCCGGTGGCCGGGCCAATGTACTTAGTGGCGTGGGCCTGGAACGAACCGGACACCGGCATCTGCACCGACAGCTCACCCAGGCAGACCATCACCAGGTACATCAGCAAGCCCGCGACCAGGTAAGCCAGGATCGCGCCCACCGGCCCACCCTGATTGATGGTTACGCCCGAGCCCATGAACAGGCCGGTTCCAATAACCCCACCCAGCGACAGCATGAAGATGTGTCGGCTTTTCAGGGCGCGGGTGAGCTGGATCTTTTCAACGTTGTCAGTCATGGCGCACCTCACCATTGCGGCAGGTACGTGTGGCGATGCGAACGAGGGGCTGAGCGCTACGGCATGTCATTATTCTTGTCTCCAATAAGCCTCATGGACCGCGTGCAACACGGTTGCCATGGATTATTGGAAACGGATGTAAGGTGCCGTTGTACGAACGGATCGAAGATGTAAAAAGTCGTAAGTTTTTTGTACGTCAGCTCTGAATCAGCTGTTCCAGGGTCGCACGGGCCTGGCCGAGCTGGCTTGCCAGTGGCTCGGCCAGTGCGTTCAGCGCCTGCCCATCATGCTGGCGGGCTGCGTCTTCCAGGCGTCGCAACAGCGCAGCCAGGCCAGAAAAACCCAGGGAGTCGCAACTGCCGGCCAGGCGATGGGCCAGGTGCAGCACCTCGGTAAAGTCCTGGGCTGGCAGCGCCTCGGCCAACGCTGTGGCGTGCTGCTCCAGTGACTGGCGCAACACATTCAGCAGGCCCTGCAGCTTCTGCTCGCCCAGCAGCGAGCGGTGGGTGGCCAGCAGCGACCAGTCCATGTTTGCGTCAATACCGGCCTCTTCAGTCGGCGTTGCGTCGGCCAGCGCCTGGCGCAGGTTGGCCAGCCGCAGGGGCTTGGCCAGCACACCTTGCATGCCGGCTTCCAGGTAATCCGACAGTTGCCCCGGTTGCACGCCAGCGGTCAGCGCCACTATCCGGCTGTGGTGGTTAGGCCCGGGGGTGGCGCGAAGCTGCCGGCACAGTTCCACCCCGCTCATGCCGGGCAGGTGAACGTCCAGCAGGATCAGGTCGAAGCGCCGCTGTGCGCACAACTGCAGGGCCTGCCCGGCATCCTCGGCAAAGCTCACCCGGTGGCCATCGCGCACCAGCAGGCCGCTCGCCACCTCACGGTTCAGCGCGACGTCCTCGACCACCAGGATATCCAGGCTGGCGCTGACCGACTGGGCCGGGGTATTGGCCGCAACCGGCTGCCCAAGGGCGATGTCGAGTTCGAACCAGAAGCAGCTGCCCTGCCCTTGTACACTGTCCAGGCCAATGCAGCCCCCCAGCTTTTCCACCAGGTGCTTGCAGATCGCCAGTCCCAGACCGGTGCCGCCGTAGCGGCGTGCCACGGCCTCGCTGGCCTGGACGAAGCGGTCGAAGATTTTTGCCTGTACGGCCGGCTCGATGCCGATGCCATTGTCACTGACCGACACCCGCAGGCGCTGCGTGGTCGTATCGCTGACCAGCACCTGCACCTTGAGCCGCACCTGGCCGTGCTCGGTGAATTTGATGGCATTGGCCAGCAGGTTGCTGAGCACCTGACGCAGGTACTGCTCGGCGCCGTGCTGGTAACCGGCTAATTGCTCATCAATCTCCAGATGCAGTGTGTCTCCGTTGTCCGCGGCCATGGGTTCGAGCAGCGCCAGCACTTCCTGGCACAACTGGCGCAGCGAAAAGCCGACCAGCTCGGCGCGGCTCTCACCTTCTTCGAGCCGGGCGAAATACAGCACTTCGTTGAGAATCGCCAACAGCCCCTCGCCGGCCTTGTACAAGGCTTCCAGGCGCTGACGGTCGGCCGCTTCCAGCCGGCCACCGCGTAGCAGCTCGGCCATGCCCAGGATGCCGTTGAGCGGGGTGCGCAGTTCGTGGCTCATGGTCGCCAGGAAGCGTGACTTGGCCAGGTTGGCGGCCTCGGCGTCATCCTTGGCCCGGGCCAGGCTGGCGGTACGTCGTTCGACCATGGCCTGCAGTTCGTCGCGCTTGTCTTGCAACGCCAGGCGGTCGCGCTCGCGGCGTTCAATGTCGCTGAGGATGGCGCGGCGCATATCGTCCAGGGCATTGGCCACCGTGTCGATCTCGTCAGGGCGCGATGAACGGCGGCGGCCAAGGCGCAACGGCTCCTGCCACTGGCCGGCGCCAATGCGGCGGGCGAACTCGGCCATCACTTGCAGGTGGCGGGTAACCAGGCGGTAGAACAGCCCTGACAGCGCCACTGCCAGGCCGCACAGAAACACGCCCATCCACAACAGGCTGGCAAGGCCCGTGGCGTAAAGCCGCCGGTGTACCGCGCCAAGGTCGATGCTGACTTCCAGTTCGCCCAGGTGCCTGACCGGCCCTGAGGGCGGCTGATAGTCGAGGGGGAAGCGCTCGATGCGCAGCGGCCCTTGAGGGTCGGCCTCACCGCGTAACAATGGGAAATCATCACTGATCAGACGCACCCGCGCCACATCGGAAAAGTCCACCAGGCCGCGCAACTGAACATCCAGCTGCGCCTCGTCGAGGTCCCACAGGCTGCGCTCCAGGCTGGCCAGGTAGCCGGCGCGGATCAGCGCCATGCGTGCCTCTATATCCCGCATTTCGCGACGGTACTCGAAGTACAGCTGCACGCCGCTGGCCAGCACCGTGAAGCACAAGCTGAACAGCAGGATGAACAGCAGCAGGCGGCGCAGCAGGCCATCGGTGCGCAGGCGGATCATCGTGCATCCGCCGGCAGGTTGATCATGTCGCGGTAAGTGACCTCACTTTGCTCCAACCAACGCGCGATCTCGCCCGCCTGGTTCATCCGCTGCAACTGCGCGTCGATTTCAGCCATGTGCTGGCTCAAGGGTGACTGTCGCGATACCGCCACCCGCAGGTAGTCCACGCTCAGTGCCGTGGGCAATGCGCGAATATCCTGCGCCCCGGGCAGGTGTTCGATGAACAGCAGCCCGGTGCGCCGCTCCTGAATCACATAGTCGATGCGCCCGCGGATCAGCTTGCCGAAGTTCTGCTGGCTGGAAGACACCCGCTCGATGTTCTGATGCCGGGCGACGAATCGGTCGAACTCGGCGCCATAGCTTTCACCGTACAGCAGGCCGCCGCGGTAACCCGCCAGGTCCTCCAGCTGCTGGAACTGCACCGGCCGCTTGCGGTTGTAGAACACGGCCACTTCCTCGCGCACCACCGGCTCCGTGGAAAAACGCATGCGCTGGTCACGCTGGTCGCTGTTGTAGGCCAGGACCACGTCCACCCGCCCGGCGGCGGCGTCCATCAAGCAGCGCTTCCAGTTGCCCAGCACCACGGTTTGCACCTCGTAGCCCATGCGCGCGAACAGTTCGCGCACTACGGTGGGGGCCAGGCCGCGCACCTGGTGGCCGTCGCTCCAGGAAATGGGCGGGTACACCGGGTAGTCACAGTAGCGCACCGGCTCACTGGCACTGGCGTGCAGGGTGGGCAACGTCAAGGCCAGCGCCAACTGCCAGGCGCGAGGAATCATGCTGCCACGCTGGCGGTGAACAGGTAGCCGGTGCCGTGAATGGTGATGATCAACTGCGGTTCGGCCGGGTCGTCATGCAGCTTGCGTCGCAGGCGGCCGACCAGCACGTCGATGGAGCGGTCGTTGGGCACCCACTCGCGGTTGCGAATCTGGTCCATCAACTGGTCGCGGCTGAGGGTGTGGCCGCTGTTGCGCAGGAACACGCTGAGCAACTGGAACTCGCCGTGGGTCAGCAGGGTTTGCCCGCCACAGGCGTCGATCAGGCGCCGGCGGTCGGTATCCAGTGCCCAGTCGGCGAACTGCTTCAGCGATTGCGCGCAGGCCGGGGCGGGGTGCGCCTCGCGGGCATGGCGCACGCGGCGGATCAGGTTTTTCGCCCGGGACACCAGCTCGCGGGGGTTGAGTGGCTTGATCACGTAGTCATCTGCACCGCATTCCAGGCCAACGATGCGGTCTATGTCGTCATTGCGCCCGGTGACGAGGATTATGCCAACCTCCGAGCGCACCCGCAGTTCGCGGGTCAGGGTGAGGCCGTCCTTGCCGGGCAGGCGGATGTCCAGCAGCACCAGGTCGACATCCTGGCTGGCAAGCAGGGCTTCGGCCCTTTCCGCGGTGTCGGCGCAGTGTACGTCGTAGTCCTCTTGGGACAGGTAGGCCTGCAGCAAGTCACGAATAAGCGGATCGTCATCGACGATCAATACCCGAGGCGTCATTGCGTGTTGTCTCTTTTTATTGGTGTTGTTCTACACACTCGCGACAGCAGCGTACTCGTTACTGAACAGGTGATCAACAGCCCTCGGACAGGCTGAAGCGCCTCCGGCCACCGGCCTGCAGGCCGTCGACCCAGGCCTCGCAGATGATCACGCCCTGCTCGGGGGTGAAGGTGCCGGGGTTCAGGCCCGACTCCAGCCACAGGCCGTCGAGCAAGGCGCTCAGGCTGATGGCCGCCAGGTCGGCATCGAAGCCCTGCCAGCCCTCCTCCTCGGCCAGCCTGGCCAGTAGCTGGCCAAGTTCGTTGCGGTACTCGCCGTAGGAGTGGTCGTGCACCTGGTTGATCGCGTCGGCGGTCTTCACCGCGCCCCAGAAGGCCAGCCAGGCATCGAGCAATTGCGGGTCGAGCAGCTCGGCGCAGAACGAGGCACGGAAAAACGCCGACAACCGCTCGCGGGCATTGGGCGCAGCTTGGGCCATGGCCTCGCGCAACAGGCCCATCACCCGACCGGTGACGGCCATGTAAGCCTCTGCCACCAGTTCGTCCTTGCCGGCGTAATGGTGACTGATCAACCCGACCGAGACCCCGGCCTCGGCCGAAATCTTGCGGATCGAAGCCCCCTGGAAACCATGGCGCTTGAGGCACACCAGGGTCGCCTCGACCAGGTTGGCTTTGCGCAATTCCGGCAGCATGCGGTGGTAGCGGGCTTCCTGAGTCATCGGTGGGTCTCTGGTTAGGGGCTGGACTGAACGACTGTACAACAAGCCGGACTGCGTGATAAACCCTAAGCGCCACTGCCCGTCAGGGCCCCCTCACAACAATAAAAGCGGCTGCCATGAACGACCTAATCACACGCGAGCTGGACCAAGGCCTGCTGACCCTGGCCTTCAACCGCCCCGACAAGCTCAATGCCCTGAACACTGCCATGTACCAGCTGCTGGGCGACCTATTGCTGGCGGCAGGTGAAGACCCCGCTGTCGATGCCATCATCATCACCGGTGGGCCGCACTGCTTCAGCGCTGGCAACGACCTTCGCGACTTCCTCGACAACCCGCCCAGCGACCTGGACAGCCCGGTGTTCCGCCTGATGCGGGTGGTCATGGGCCTGGACAAGCCGCTGATCGCAGCGGTCAGTGGTGCGGCGATCGGCATCGGGGCCACCCTGTTGCTGCACTGCGACCAGGTGCTGGTCAGCCGCTCGACCAAGCTGCGCATGCCTTTCGCGCCGCTGGGTGTGTGCCCGGAGTTTGGTTCCAGCCTGCTGCTGCCGCGTGTGCTTGGCCAGGCCCGGGCGGCACGCTTGCTGCTGACCAATGCATTGCTGGATGGCGAACAGATGCTGGCCTGGGGGCTGGCCAATGAGCTGCATGAAAACGGCGAACAATGCCTGGACGCTGCCCGCACGCTGGCGCGGCAGCTGCAAGGCTACCCGCAGGCGGCACTGCGGATCAGCAAGCGGCTGCTCAAGGACAGCCAGCGGGCGGAGCTGGAGGCCACGGTGGCGCGGGAAAGCCGACTGTTCATCGAGTGCTTGCGTACTGAAGAAGCGCGGGCAGTGCTGCGAGGGCTGATCAAGGATTGAAGGGCCTGGCGCAACCTTTATGGGCGCATCTGTCTTGCGCAAACGTTGTTGCACTAGTACCCGGTCATCTCCAGATACCCGCGCCCGCCCGCACTCCCGTTAAAGCGTACCGGCCCTTCCCAATACGGGAACCGTGTCTGCATCCACGCCTGCGGCTCCACGGCATCGACCTGCACATCCACCCCATGCTCCGGCACTTGTACCCGCCAGCGCGTCGGCACCTGCTTGCCGTTTTTCTGCGCAGACCAGGCCAGGGCCTGCAGCTGGATCTGTGCCGCGTCCAGCGCCACCACCTCCCCCTGTGGCCCTACCCAGGTCCCGGCGCGATACGGTTCCCCGTGGGTCTCCCGAACCTGGAACAGCATCAGCTTGGCGCCACTGTCCAGGTGCAGGGAAAACCAGTCCCAGCCGGTCTGCCCGGACGCCAGCGGCTGACTGCTCCATTCCCGGTCCAGCCAGGCCTGCCCGGTAACCGCGATGCACAGGCTGCCATGCTGGACGTGCCCCTGGACCTGGTAGAACGGCTGGCTGTAATAGTACGAAGCCTGGCCCTTGCCTGATTTTTCGCTGTAGCCCTGCTCCCCATGCAGCACCAAGGGAAGATCGCTGTGCAACTGCAAGTCATAGCGAAAACCGTCGCCACTTGCGACCATCTGTAGCTGTTCAATACCGCCCTGGCCCTGTAACACCCAGTCATTGATCCATGCACGAAACGGCTGGGCCTGCACGCCGGCCTGGCCGATACCCCCCCGCGCCAGGGTTTCAGCAGCCTGATGGCCACCCGGCCCGGTCAGTGCTGCATGCCCCATCCACAGGTTCGGGCTGTTCCAGCCGGTGGTCTCCGGGCCGGGACGCAGGGCCGAGCGGAACAGTGTCCACTGGGCGCCCCAATCTCGGCCCTGGGCGTCCTTGAGGTTGGCGGTGACATACCACCACTCGATACGAAAGCCGTCGTGGGGACCGTGGTCATGCGGGAAGACCAGACGATGATCGCGGGTCACCTGGCTGAATTCGCCAGCCTGCTGCCCGAGCCCGGCATAGCTTTGCGGTGCAGGCTGATCACAGCCGCACAACAACAACCCGCTCAGCAACAGCCACGCATTAAGCTTCATCGGCCAACGGCCTCAACAGTTCGCGCGGCTGGCGGCGCGCCAGCTGCCACAGCGGCCAGGCGCAGGCCAGCAGGCTGGTGAGCATGCCCAGCACGGTCAACTGCAGCAGTTGCATGGGGAACACATACAGCGGTAAACGCCAGCCGAAGGCCTGCACGTTCACCACCGCGACCAGGCACCAGGCCAGCAACAGCCCAAGCGGGATTGCCAGCAGCACGGTGAAGCTGCTGAGCATGAGTGTCTGCCCCAGGCTCAGCCAGACCAGTTGCATGCGCCGCACCCCCAGCGCCCACAGCGGTGCCAACTGGCCCAGCCGGGCCTGGCCCAGGGTCAGCAGGTTGATGAACAACGCCACACCGGCCACGCCAAGGGTAAGGCTGTTGAGGGCTGCGGTGGCGGCAAAGGTGCGGTTGAACACGTCGGTCGACCAGCGTTTCAGGCGCGCCTGCTCGACCACCCGGCTGTCATCCAGGGCAAAGTGCTGTTGCAGCGCGGCCTTGAGCACCGGCACCCGTTCAGCGCTCAGGTCGACACTCAAGCCGGCCAGGGTTGCCTGTGGCCAGTGGGCGCGCAACCAGCCGGCATTGACCAGTACATGCCCCTTGGGGTTGCCGTAATCGGCGTAGATCCCGACCACGGGCAAGGCTGGCGTGTCTGCGGGCAGCTGCAGGCTGTCGCCCAGTTGCAGGTTCAGTCGCCTGGCCAACTGCTCACTGAGCATCACGGCTTGTCCACTGGCCAGTTGCTGCCAGGCGCGCGAATGCTGTTCCAGCAATGGCCAGCGCGTTCCATAGGCGGGGTGATCGACAATGCCCTGCACTTGCACCGGCCAACCTTGCAGCTGCATGTCTGCGCGCCAGCCAGGCAGGACCACGCTGGCCACAGGTTGCTGCTTGAGCCACTCGACTATCTGCAAGCCTTGGGCCGTGTCCCGCGGGGTGACATACAGGTCGGCGGAGAGGCGCAGGTCAAGCCAACCGACAAACGTCTTGCGAAAACCCTCGGTCATGCTGCCCACGCCAACACTGGCAGCCAGCGCCAGCAAAAGGGCGACCAACGCCAGGCTCAAGGCTGGCAGCTGCTGGCGGCTGTCAGCCACGAACCATTGCGCCAATGGCCGGTGGCAACGACGCGCCAGCCACGCCAGTACCCGATCGAGCAAGGCCGGCAACAGCAGCGCCGCCGCCAGCAACAACCCTGCCAGCATGCCGAACGCGCTAAGCAGGCCAGCCCCGAAGACACCACAGCCCAAGGCCAGCAACAGCAGCAGGCCCGCTAGCAAAGTCTGCCGTTGCAACCATGGCCCCTGCGCCAGTCGCCAGGCCTGGGGTTGCGCCAGCGCCAGCAAAGGCAACCGGGCAGCACGCATTACACTCTCCAGCCCTGCCAGCAATGCCCCGAGTACACTTACCAGCACACCCAGCAGCCACCACCCCGCCGGCAGGCTCAACGTGCCGGCGACCTGGGCGCCATACAGACCACGCAGGCTGGCGGCCACGTCGGGCAACAGCCACGCGGCCAATGCGTAACCACTGACCACCCCGGCCAGCCCACCCACTGCCGCGAACAGGCCCAGCTCCAGCACCAGGGCACCCAGCAGGGTCTTCAGGCTGATGCCGCACGCGCGCAGGTTGCGGATCAGCCCACGGCGCTGCTCCAGCGCCAGACCGATCGCGGCGTGGGCGATGAACAAGCCGACAACGAACGCCAGCAGGCCGAGGGCGGTCAGGTTGAGGTGGAAACTGTCGGTGAGGCGCTGCAAGCCGCCATCGTCCTGCCGCGGCTGCAGTTCAAGGTGGCGGGCAATATCCGCAGGCAACGGCCCGGGCGTATCAGCCAGCAGCAGACGAGACAACTGCCCCGGTGCGTTCAGCAACGCCTGCGCGTGGCCGATGTCCACCACGATGACCCCGGGTGCCAACGCAGGCTGCAAAACCATAGGCGGCAGCAACTGCCCTTCACTGTCGCGGGTCGGCTGCCCGGGGCTTGTGTTCAGTTGACGCAAGGTGTCTGGCCCAACCCAGGCTTGCCCGGGCGTGCCGATGAACGCTTGCAGGTCGAATGCCTGCACCTGCACCCCGGCAATGCTGCTGGCAGGCGGCAGGCTCAACGGCTCGATGCCGATCAGTCGCACACTGCGTGCGGGCTCGCCCGGCAAGCGCAAGCGCCCTTCCAGCACCGGCGAAACAGCCCAGCCCTGCCTGCGCAGTTGCACGTACAACGCCTGATCGAAGCGCTCGCCATTGCGCGCGATCAGTTGCGCCTGCAACGGCCCGGTCAGTACCGCGCTGGCCCGGGCATAGTCGCTGCGTGCCTGGCTGTTCAATGCCTGCACACCGGTCCACAGTGCCGTGGCCAGCCACAGGCCAGTGAAGATGCTGAAGCACTGCACACGATGGCGCCGCCAGTGGCTGAGCAGCGCCAACAGGGCCAGCGACAAAAGCTTCATCAGCCCTGCTCGGGCCGCACACGGCCGGCCTGCAGGTAGCAACGGCGCTGCAAACGCGCCGCCAGCCGCGGGCTGTGGGTCACCATCAGTACCCCGCTGCCGGCTTCGGCGACCAACTGCAACAACAAACTCAGCACCTCGTCACTGCTGGCCTCGTCAAGGCTGCCGGTCGGTTCGTCAGCCAACAGCCAGGCCGGGCGCCCGGCAAGCGCACGGCCGATGGCGACCCGCTGCTGCTGGCCGCCAGACAGTTGTTCCGGGTAACGCTCAAGCAGGTCCGCCAGGCCCAGGCGCTGCGCCAGGTAAGCCGCCCAATGCGGGTCATGCCGCCCGGCGAGACGGGCCTGGAAGGTAAGGTTCAGGCCCACGTCCAGGCTGCTGATCAGGTTGTACTGCTGAAACACCAGGCCGATCCCCTCCCGCCGCCACTGCGCCAGCGACGCTTCCGAACGGCCATCGAGCGGAACATCGTCGATCAGAATACGGCCGCTGTCCGCTCGGTCCAGGCCAGCCACCAGGTGCAGCAAAGTGCTCTTGCCGCTGCCCGACTCGCCCATCAGCGCCAGGCTGCTGCCCCGCGCCAGGCGCATGTCCACCCCCTGCAATATGGGAAGCGGGCCTTGGGGGGTGGGGAATGATTTGTAGAGTTGTTCGATGGCTAGCATCGAGTGGCCTTGATGGGTGGGGTGTCCCTTTAGGCATAGCAGGTTCGGCCAAGCCTGCTCCTGCACCGGCCGCTTTGATCGATCTCGCCGGTGCCTTCCTGTTCAGACGACGTGCTGCTGCGGCCGCCCCCTAGAATCGCAGGGGCGCCCCTCAATGGATCCACTAAAAACCGATAATCGCACAGAATCCGCATTAACAAAGCAAAATGCATTGACCAGGTCCGCCAGTCGCAGCCTTAATGGATCCATTAAATAAAAACAAAACCCCGGAGAGCCTCCCATGTACCCTAAAAACACCTGGTACGTCGCCTGCACCCCCGACGAAATCGCCACCAAACCCCTGGGCCGGCAGATCTGCGGGGAAAAAATCGTGTTCTACCGCGCCCGAGAGAACCAAGTCGCCGCCGTCGAGGACTTCTGCCCGCACCGCGGCGCACCGTTGTCGTTGGGCTATGTCGAGGACGGCAACCTGGTGTGCGGCTACCACGGCCTGGTGATGGGTTGCGACGGCAAGACCGTGTCGATGCCGGGCCAACGGGTGCGTGGCTTCCCCTGCAACAAGACCTTTGCGGCCGTCGAGCGCTATGGCTTCATCTGGGTCTGGCCCGGTGACCAGGCGCAGGCCGACCCGGCGCTGATTCCGCATCTGGAATGGGCGGTGAATGATGACTGGGCCTACGGCGGCGGGCTGTTCCACATCGGTTGCGACTACCGCCTGATGATCGACAACCTCATGGACCTCACCCATGAAACCTATGTGCACGCCTCCAGCATCGGCCAGAAGGAGATCGACGAGGCACCGCCGGTGACCACCGTCACCGGCGACGAAGTGGTCACCGCCCGGCACATGGAAAACATCATGGCGCCGCCGTTCTGGCGCATGGCCTTGCGTGGCAACGGCCTGGCCGACGATGTACCGGTGGACCGCTGGCAGATCTGCCGTTTCACCCCACCTAGCCATGTGCTGATCGAAGTGGGTGTAGCGCATGCCGGCAAGGGCGGCTACCACGCCGAGGCACAGCACAAGGCATCGAGCATCGTGGTCGACTTCATCACCCCGGAAAGCGATACCTCGATCTGGTACTTCTGGGGCATGGCACGCAATTTCGCTGCGCACGACCAGACCCTGACCGACAACATTCGTGAGGGCCAGGGCAAGATTTTCAGCGAAGACCTGGAAATGCTCGAACGCCAGCAGCAAAACCTGCTGGCCTACCCCGAGCGCAACTTGCTGAAGCTGAACATCGATGCCGGCGGCGTGCAGTCACGCAAAGTGCTGGAGCGGATCATCGCCAAAGAGCGGGCGCCGCATCCGCAACTGATCGCCACCAGCGCCACCCCTGCCTGAGGAACAGCCGACATGATCGATGCCGTAGTGGTATCCCGTAACGATGAAGCGCAGGGTATCTGCAGCTTCGAGCTGGCAGCGGCAGATGGCAGCCTGCTGCCAGCGTTCAGCGCCGGCGCCCATATCGACGTGCACCTGCCCGACGGGCTGGTGCGCCAGTATTCGCTGTGCAACCACCCCGAAGAACGCCATCGCTATCTGATAGGCGTGCTCAACGACCCGGCTTCGCGGGGCGGCTCACGTAGCCTGCACGAGCAGGTGCAGGCCGGTGCCCGGCTGCGTATCAGTGCGCCGCGCAACCTGTTCCCGCTGGCCGAGGGGGCGCAGCGCAGTGTGCTGTTTGCCGGCGGCATCGGCATTACCCCAATCCTGTGCATGGCCGAGCAGCTGTCCCACTGCGGCCAGGCCTTCGAGCTGCACTACTGTGCCCGCTCCAGCGAGCGGGCGGCGTTTGTCGAGCGGATTCGCAGCGCGCCGTTCGCTGATCGGCTGTTCGTGCATTTTGACGAGCAGCCGGAAACGGCGCTGGACATCGCCCAGGTGCTGGGCAACCCGCAAACTGATGTGCACCTGTATGTATGCGGGCCCGGCGGGTTCATGCAGCATGTGCTGGACAGCGCGAAGGGGCTGGGCTGGCAGGAGGCCAACCTGCACCGCGAGTACTTCGCCGCAGCACCGGTGGATGCCAGCAACGACGGCAGTTTCTCGGTGCAGGTGGGCAGCACGGGCCAGGTGTTCGAGGTGCCAGCCGACCGGACCGTGGTGCAGGTGCTGGAAGAGAACGGTATCGAGATCGCCATGTCGTGCGAGCAGGGTATTTGCGGCACCTGCCTGACACGCGTGCTGCAGGGCACACCGGACCATCGCGATCTGTTTCTCACTGAAGAGGAACAGGCCCTGAACGATCAGTTCACGCCCTGCTGCTCGCGCTCGAAGACGCCGCTGCTGGTGCTGGACATCTGACCCGGCTTACGACGAGGGCAGGATGACTTTCATGCCCGCGTCCGCCGCTGCCCCGCCAAAGGTTTCGGCATAGCGCAAGGTGGCATTGGCGTGCTCGCGCATGATCGCTTCGGCGCGGGCACCCTGGCGGTTGACCAGGGCGTCGAACACGGCGTGGTGCTGCATATGGGCGAAGTTGAAGCGCCGGTACTCGCGAGCCAGATCATGGCGGTCCACCGCCAGTGCGGTGACCGAGGCGAATGGCAGGTGATCGTTGCGCGCCAGGGCAACGGCAATGGCCGGGTTGTGGCTGGCGTCGATGATCACCTGATGAAAGCGCATGTTCAGGTCGTGATAGACCTGCAAGTCGTCTTCGCTCACAAAGCCCTTGTCGAACAGCTGATCGCCGTCGACCAGGCACTGTTGCAGCGCAACGCGTGCTTGCACCGACAAGCCACGTTCTGCAGCCTGACGCGCCGCCAACCCCTCCAGCACACCGCGCACCTCGACCGCACCCGCGATGTCATCGGCGCTGACCGAACGCACCTGGAACCCCCGGCCACCAAAGCGCACCAGCAGGCCTTCCTGTTCGAGGGTGCGAAATGCCATGCGCACCGGCATGCGTGAAACGCCGAACAGTTCGGCGGTTGGGACTTCCATCAAGCGCTCGCCGGCCGCCAGCTCGCCCGAAGCGATCATCTTGCGCAACGCAACCAGCACCATTTGACCGGGTTTGCTCATCCAGGCGACTTCCAAAGACATGAGCGGGCATCTTAGCGCAAGCCGTGGGGTTGCTGCTGACCTGTTGTAGGAGCGGGTTTACCCGCGAAGCAGGCGACGCGGAACATGGCACCGGCTGCGCCGGTGTTCGCGGGTGAACCCGCTCCTACGGGGGGGGGCGCGCGCCAAGAAACCAAGCGGGCGCAAGACATGCGCCGTAAATGTAGGAGCGGGTTTACCCGCGAAGCAGGCGACGCGGAACATGGCACCGGCTGCGCCGGTGTTCGCGGGTGAACCCGCTCCTACGGGCAGAGCGCGCGCCAAGAAACCAACCTGTCTCGAAACAGGCGCCGTAGATGTAGGAGCGGGTTTACCCGCGAAGCAGGCAACACGGAACATGGCACCGGCTGCGCCGGTGTTCGCGGCTGAACCCGTTCCTACAAGGTCAGCGGGTAGCTGACGATCAGTCGCGTCTGGTCGAAATCGCTGTTGAAGCTGCGCCGGTTGGTCGCGTTGTTCAGCCGGATGTTGAGGTTCTTCAAAAACCCGCTCTGGAAGGTGTAGTTCACCTCGGTATCGCGCTCCCACTCCTTGCCATTGCTGCCCGCCGCCGTGGTGGCGTTCTCGCCATGCCCGTACCGCACCATGGCCAGCAGCCCTGGCACACCGAGCGCGGCAAAGTTGTAGTCGTAACGCACTTGCCACGAACGCTCGTCAGCATTGCTGAAGTTGCCGTTGAACATGTCGTTGCCCAAGGTTCGCCCACTGCTGCCATACACCGACATCCACTGGCTGTCACCACTGACCTTCTGCAACCCCAGGTACAGCGTGTGGCCACTGTACGAAGCTGACAGCAAGGCGTAGCCGGTGCGGCTCTGGATGTCGCCGATGCGCGCCTGTCCGTCATCCCGGTCGATGAAGTAGCCAAGGTTGGCCCCCAACGTCCACTCCCCTACCCGCTGACTGTGCAGCAGGTTGAAGTAGCTTTGCTGGTAGATGTCCTCCAACTGCGAGTGCCAGGCGCCGATCAGTGTTCGCTGCTGGTTGAAGCGGTACTCGGCGCCGGCGTAGTTGAAGCCGTCCGAGGTGACCCCGGGCGCGGCCCAGGCAGACAGGTCCTGCATGTCCGAAGAGTGGCGCAGGCTCACCTCGCGGTACTGGCCGGCCTGCAGGCTCAGGCCTTCGATTTCCCGCGAGTCGAGCATGGCACCACGGAAGGTCTGCGGCAGCAGGCGGCCATCGTCGTAACGCAACATCGGAATATCCGGCAACAACTCCCCCACCTTCAGCTCAGTCGCGGACATACGCAGCTTCGCTGCCAGCCCGGCCCGACCGTAGTCGTCGGCCGCTCGCCCGTCATCGTGCACCGGCAACAGTTCTGAGCCGCTGGTACCGCCGCCGCTGTCCAGCTTCACGCCGAACAGGGCGATACCATCCAGGCCAAAACCGATCAGCCCCGGGGTGTAGCCAGAGCTGAACTTGAAGATGAAACCCTGGGCCCATTCTTCAACCTTGCCCTTGGCGGCCCCCGGGTCGCGGAAATCGCGGTTGAAGTAGTAGTTGCGCAGTGTCAGCCCACCCTTGGCATCTTCAAAGAAGCCCCCCTCTTGCGCCCAGGCCGGCAAACCAAGGCCAAACGCCAACGAAACTGCCAGGGCCGAACGGGCCAGCGTACAAGTTGTGTCCATCATTATTATTGTTCTCCGCGTTCAATAGGCGCAGCAGACCGCCCCAGGCCAGCATGACCCGGAGCAGTAAGTTGCATTCAGATACCCGGCCAGGCCGGGTTGCACTCAGTGGCTCAGTGCATCAGCAGACAAGGCGGACGCAGGCTTGGTCGTTGGGCGCAACAGCAGCAGGCAACCCGCGGCAAGCACGAACACGCTGGCAAACACGCCGTACAGATGCAGGGGTTGCCAGCCACCATCGAGCAGCACGCCAGCCACGGTCGGCGACAGGATTGCGCCCATGCGGCCGATGCCGATCCCCCAACCCACACCGGTGGTACGTACCGATGCGTCATAGACCACCGGCGACAAGGCATACAGCCCAGCCACGCAGCCGTTGGAAAACAGCCCGATCAGCAGGCCCAACGCCAGCGCCGCAGTGACCGAGGCGCCATTGGCCACGAACAGCACCAGCAGCGCGGCGGTGATGAGCATGAACAACGCCAGCACGCGCGTCAGTGGCCAGCGCGAAGCCAGGCCGCCGATCAGCGCCGCGCCAACGATGCCGCCCACGCTCAACAGCACCCCGCCGGTGATGCCTTGCTGGGCCGACAAGCCGGCGGCCACCAACAGTTTCGGCGTCCAGCTCATGACGAAGTAGAAGCCGAACATGACCAGGAAGAACAGCAACCAGATCACCAGCGTGGTGCGGCGCATGGCCGGCGCCAGCAGCTGCTTGAAACCCCTGCTGGCACCTTCTGCCCGTGCGGCAACAGCCGGCAGTTGCGCCAATGCCGGCTGGCCGAGGCGTACGGCCAGGCGGTTGACCCGGGCCAGCGCATTGGCCGGCCGGCGTGCCAGCAGAAAGTCCAGCGACTCTGGCAACCACAGCAGTACCAGCGGGATTACCAGTACGGTGACGATGCCGCCAAACAGAAATACCGAGCGCCAGCCCCAATGCCCCAGCAGCCATACCGCCAGCAAACCGCCCAGGGTCGCACCCAGCGCATAGCCAGTGGACTGCAGGCTCACCGCCAAGCCGCGCCAGCGTTTGCTGGCATATTCACTGGCAATCACATTGCTGCTGGCCAGGATGCCACCGATGCCCAGCCCGGTCAGGCCACGCAGCAGCGCCAGTTGCAGCGGGCTCTGGCTCAGTGCCGAGAGCAGCATGCCGATACCGGACAGCGCCAGGCACAGCAGGATCAGCGGGCGTCGGCCAAAGCGGTCAGCCCACGGCGCGATGAACAATGACCCGGCCGCCATACCGAACAAGCCGGCACTGAGCAGAAGCCCGACCTGCGCCCCATTCAGGCCCCACTCGGCAGACACCGAGGCGGCGGTGAAGGCCATGACCAGCACGTCGAAGCCATCGATCATGTTGAGGATGATGCAAATACCAATGGCCAGGCACTGAAAGCGCCCCATCGGGTCGTTGTCCAGACGTTGCTTGAGATCGGTATTCATGGGGTCACCTGCCGGCCAGGCTTGGCCACAGGCGAGAGGAACGATGCGCACGCGCAGGCGCAACGGGAGGAACCCTGACGGTTCAGTGCCGCTGGATAGCCATTCATGACTGGACCCTTTTTGTAATTGTTATCGCATACGGCAGGAGGGCTCCGGCCGTTGTCAGGCGCTAATCAACCAGATAATGGATCCACAGACAACGTGACGAAAGCACTGCCTATCAATCAGGCTCGACCAATTTCAGTTCATCGCTAGCAAAAAGCATATTTTTTATAAATAAATTCAATAGCTTATAAATTTACAACCAAAGAAACTTGATGTTCGGTTACCGAACAGAATCGAATTGTGGATCCACAAATCATCAGAAACCACCCCTGATCTGCCATCATGACTCCGCAATGAACAAATCTTCATATTCCCCCTCAGCGCCCTGATCATGGGGGGCACAGCCGATGCCAGCCAGCGGGCAGCCGGGACTCGTCTTGAGGGTGCGGTACGGGTTGCGTAGCATCCGCGGCACGATCGCGCGCGTATTGCCACCCCTCAGGATCGATTCACAGATGCCGCAACCCATCCCGCTAAAGGACCACGAAAAGGAAAAGCACCTGGTCAACCGTCGGCTTCTGGCCTGCGCTGCCATGGTGTTCAGCCTGTGTGCCGTCCTGGTGGGCCGGCTCTATGTGCTGCAAGTGCTGCAGCACGACCAACAAACGGCCGTGTCGGAAAACAACCGCGTGCACGTGCTGCCCATCGCCCCCGAACGCGGGCTGATATATGACCGCAACGGCGTGGTACTGGCCGACAACAAGCCCAGCTTCGACCTGACCATGACTCGTGAGCGGGCCGGCGGCGACTCGGCCAAGGTGCTCGACACCCTGACGCAGGTGCTGGGCCTGACCGAAGACGACCGTAAGCAGTTCGACAAGGACCTGCGCCGTGGCCGCAAACCGTTCGAGCCCGTAACCCTTATGGTGGGCCTGAGCGAGGAGCAGATCGCCCTGGTAGCGGTGAACCAGTTCCGCCTGCCGGGCCTGGAGGTGGAGCCGCAGTTCATCCGCGAGTACCCACTGGCCGGGCATTTCGCGCATTCAGTGGGCTATGTGGGGCGCATCAACGAGAAAGAAGCCAAGACGCTCGACAGCACGGAGTACCGCGGCACCCAATCGATTGGCAAAACCGGCATCGAGCGTTTTTACGAAAGCCAGCTGCATGGCCACGTGGGCTACGAAGAGGTCGAGACCAACGCTCAGGGGCGGGTGATGCGCGTGCTCAACCACAAGGACCCGACCCCAGGGCAGGATATAGTCCTCACCCTGGACGCCCATTTGCAGATAGCCGCAGAAAAAGCGCTGGGTGACCGCCGTGGCTCGGTGGTGGTATTGGACCCGGCCAATGGTGACGTACTGGCGATGGTCAGCAACCCCAGCTTCGACCCCAACCTGTTCGTCAAGGGCATCAGCTTCAAGCAGTATGCCGCGCTGCGCGACTCCATCGACCGCCCACTGTTCAACCGCGTCCTGCGCGGCCTGTATGCGCCTGGCTCGACCGTGAAGCCTGAAGTGGCCATCGCTGGCCTCGACAGCGGGGTGATCACCCCTGGCAGCCGGGTGTTCGACCCGGGCTACTACGAACTGCCCAACTATGACCACAAGTACCGCAACTGGAACCGCAGCGGCGACGGCTGGGTGGACATGTACACCGCCATCATGCGCTCCAACGACACCTACTTCTACGACCTGGCGCACAAGCTGGGCATCGACCGCCTGCACGACTACATGGCCGAGTTCGGCCTGGGTCAGAAGGTGTCGCTGGACATGTTCGAGGAAGCCTCCGGGCTGATGCCCTCGGCCGAGTGGAAGCGCGCCACACGACGCCAGGCCTGGTTCCCGGGCGAGACGCTGATCCTTGGCATTGGCCAGGGTTACATGCAGGTCACCCCCCTGCAGCTGGCCCAGGCCACCAGCCTGCTGGCAAGCAAGGGCGTGTGGCACCGCCCGCACCTGGCCATGACCGTGGGTGGCGATACGCCGATCGACCCAAACCCCATGCCCGACATCGTGCTGCACGACAAGCATGCCTGGGACCAGGTCAGCCAGGGCATGCAGATGGTCATGCACGACCCGCGCGGCATTGCCCGCGCCGCAGCAGCAGGCGCGCAGTATCGGATCGCCGGCAAGAGTGGTACCGCGCAGGTGGTGGCGATCAAACAGGGTGAGCGTTACAACCGCAACAAGACCCTGGAGCGCCACCGCGACAACGCCCTGTTTGTCGGCTTTGCTCCGGCTGAGCACCCCAGTGTGGTGGTGGCGGTCATGATCGAGAACGGTGAGGCTGGAGGCCGGGTCGCAGGACCGGTGGTGCGGGAAGTGATGGATGCTTATCTGCTGGATGAGCAAGGGCACCTGAAGCCAGAGTATGCGGGCGGCGCACCCACTCGGGGTGTGCCACACACATGATTTGGCGTAGCCGCTGTGCAGGCGGTTTTAGTCGCGAATGAGTCAGGATGCCGTGCGCGGCATCAGCTCATACGGGTGTTTCCACCCCGGCAGCGCCTGGATCCGGGCTTTCCAGGCCTCGATGTGCGTGAACGCTGCCAACGGGATACCGGTGTCTTCTGGCATGAACACATACCCCGCCAACGACAGGTCGGCAATGGTCAACCGGCCACCGACCATGAATGGCGTCTTCGCCAGGTGCGCGTCGACAATACGGTAAGCCGCCGTGGCACGCTCGCGCAGGAACCGCGTGACATCGGTTTCGCCGGTGTTCTTCAGGCAAAACAGAAAGCGCAGCGCAGCGTAATAGCTGGTGAACTTATGGTTGTCGAACAGCATCCAGCGCCAGATCTCACGCTTTTCATCTTCATCACGGGGCCCGAACTGGCCGGTCTGTTCGGCAAGGTATTCCAGAATCAGCGCAGACTGGGTGAAGCGCTTGCCAGCATGCTCCATCACCGGCACCTCGCCCTGCTCGTTCACCTCATCGCGCCAGGCTTGCTCACGCGTCTGGCCATGGAAGAAGTCGACGAACACCGGCTGCCAGTCCTGGCCGGTGAGTTCAAGCATGAGCGCAGCCTTGTAGGCGTTGCCGGATTCGGCGAAGCAATGCAGCCTGTAGTCGGACATGGGCGAACCTTCAGTTTCCTTTGAATGATCGGCAGGGCGCTCTGCGGGTTTGCCCGCGAAGCCCCTCCACCCAAGCAAATCACGCGCGTCCCGACGCGGTCAATCCATGACGCGCTCCGTCGACACCTTGCGAACCGTGCGTTCAGCCATATCGTCAGCGGCAGGTTCACCTTCATCCCCACCACGCTCCTGCCAGCAGAAGGGAACTACCCGAACGCCTCAACCGTCTTAGACACTGAGTGGTTTATTTCCCTGTGCTTCACGTTACTGGAGAACACGACATGCGCCACCTACTGCTCGCCCCTGCGCTGCTGCTCCTGATGCCTGCCGGTGCTGCCCTGGCCCGCGTCGATGCGGGCGACGTCGCCACCTCGGCCGGTATTTCCGCTTCGCTGTATTCGACCTTCAAGGATGACAAACGGATCATCCCGGCCCGTGACGAACTTTCAGCGTTCGTCGCCAGCGGCGGTGCCATCCGCGGCGCCTATGTGGAGTCGGCGCTTGAACAGGTCCGCAAGGACCATCCTGGGTTGCAGGCCAACGATGAAGAGCTGGCCCGGGCCATCTTGTCGCAAGATGACCCTGTGGCTGACCATTGAGTAAACCTGTACCGGCCCTTTCGCGGCGGTTCGACGCGAGAGGGCCGGTACAGGGCCGCTTCACCCCCAGCCATCCATACGCATGGTCGCCCTGACCAGGCGCTGCTCTTCCTGCTCGATCTCCCGCAAACTGTCGCGTATGCCGTTTATATGCTCACGCGCCGCCCGCTGCGCCTGCTCGGGCAGTTGCTCCATGACTGCGCGGTACAACCGCGCATGCTGCCGATCAATCTGGCGTTTCTGCGCTGGCCGGCAGTACAAGTTGTTGACCGACGCAAACACCGTGCTCAACGTCAGGTCACTGAGCGATTGCAGGGTATGCACCAGCACCGGGTTATGCGACGCCTCACTGATCGCCCGGTGAAAGGCATGGTCACGGCGGGCATGCTCACGGGCATCGAGCGCCTGCGCAGCCTCGTGCGCAGCCAGCATTTCTTCGTAGCGCCGGCGGATCAGCAGGCGGTCGACGTCGGTAGCCCGCAACGCTGCCAGCCGCGCCGACTCAGCCTCCAGCAACGCCCTGACCTCCAGCAGGTCGAACAGCGTGCGCGGTTGCGAACTGAACAGGTGCATCAAAGGCGTAGCACCCGCCTGCCCGGTGAGATCGGCGACGAACGAACCCCGCCCCTGTTCGGTGTCGATGATGCCGCGCCCACGCAGAATGCGCAGTCCCTCGCGCAAGGCCGAACGTGAACAGCCAAGCTTTTCCACCAGCCGCCGCTCCGATGGCAGCGCCTGGCCCACCTTGAGCACGCCCTCGACGATAAGCCGCTCGACCCGTTCGGCCACCTGGTCGGCGACCTTGGCCTTGCCTTCAGTACCCACTGCGCACACCCCTGCTGGTAGGACCACTTTGACTTATAGCGCCAATCTAGCCAGACAGAACCGTGAATAAACAGTACTGCCCAAAGAAACTGGTAGGACCAGTCAACATCTCACTCGACCCCAAACGCTAGCACGCGCACGCTGCATCGGTGACCGCTTCGCCAACAACAACAAAAACCGTTGCGAGTGAGCCAATGAATATCCTGTACGACGAACGCGTCGATGGCGCGCTGCCCAACGTGGACCTGGCCGCCCTGTTGCAGGCGCTGCGCGATGCCCTGCCGGACCTTGAAATCCTGCACCGCGATGAAGACCTCAAACCGTACGAATGCGACGGCCTGTCGGCCTACCGCACCGTGCCACTGCTGGTGGCGCTGCCCGAGCGCCTGGAGCAGGTGCAGACGCTGTTGAAGCTTTGCCACCAGCGCGGCGTACCGGTGGTTGCGCGTGGCGCCGGTACCGGCCTGTCTGGTGGTGCCCTGCCGCTGGCCAAGGGCATCCTGCTGGTGATGGCGCGCTTCAACCGTATCCTCGAGGTCAACCCGCAGGGGCGTTACGCCCGCGTGCAACCGGGCGTACGCAACCTGGCCATCTCCCAGGCCGCCGCACCCCATGGTATGTACTACGCACCCGACCCTTCCTCGCAAATTGCCTGCTCGATCGGTGGCAACGTCGCCGAAAACGCCGGTGGCGTGCACTGCCTCAAGTACGGCCTGACCGTACACAATGTGCTCAAGGTGGACATCCTTACGGTCGAGGGCGAACGCCTGAGCCTCGGCAGCGATGCCTTGGACAGCCCCGGCTTCGACCTGCTGGCATTGTTCACCGGCTCCGAAGGCATGCTCGGTATCGTCACCGAAGTCACTGTCAAGCTGCTGCCCAAGCCCCAGGTGGCGCGGGTGATACTGGCCAGTTTCGACAGCGTCGAGGACGCCGGCCGGGCAGTCGCCGACATCATCGCTGCCGGCATCATTCCTGGCGGCCTGGAGATGATGGACAACCTGGCGATCCGCGCCGCTGAAGACTTCATCCATGCCGGCTACCCGGTGGACGCGGCGGCGATCCTGCTGTGCGAACTGGATGGCGTGGAAGCCGATGTTCACGACGACTGCGCGCGCGTCGCCGCCGTGCTGACCCAAGCCGGGGCCCGCGAGGTGCGCCTGGCCTGCGACGAAGCCGAGCGCGTTCGCTTCTGGGCCGGGCGCAAGAACGCCTTCCCGGCCGTGGGGCGCATCTCCCCGGACTACTACTGCATGGACGGCACCATCCCGCGCCGCGAGTTACCACGGGTGCTCAAGGGCATCAGCGACCTGTCCGCGGAGTATGGCCTGCGGGTGGCCAATGTGTTCCATGCCGGCGACGGCAACATGCACCCTTTGATCCTGTTCGATGCCAACCTGCCCGGCGAGCTGGCGCGTGCCGAAGCGATCGGCGGCAAGATTCTGGAACTGTGTGTGAAGATGGGCGGCAGCATCACCGGTGAACACGGCGTGGGGCGCGAGAAGATCAACCAGATGTGCGCGCAGTTCAACAGCGACGAAATTACCCTGTTCCACGCGGTGAAGGCCGCCTTCGACCCCCAGGGCCTGCTCAACCCCGGCAAGAACATTCCCACCCTGCACCGCTGCGCCGAATTCGGCGCCCTGCACGTGCACCAAGGGCAACTGCCCTTCCCCGAGCTGGAGCGCTTCTGATGAGCATGGAGCGCGACATGAGCCAGACGCTGTTGGAGCAGGTCAACCAGGCGCTGAACGAAGGTACGCCGCTGCGTATCCAGGGCAGCAACAGCAAAGCGATGCTCGGCAACCCGGTGGCCGGCGAAGTACTCGACACCCGCAACCACCGCGGCATTGTCAGCTACGACCCCACCGAGCTGGTACTCACGGCCCGCGCCGGTACCCCCCTGCGCGAGATCGAGGCCGCCCTGCACGAGGCCGGCCAGATGCTGCCCTGCGAACCACCCCACCTGGGCCCCGAGGCCACCTTGGGCGGCATGGTCGCGGCCGGGTTGTCTGGCCCGCGACGGCCGTGGGCCGGGTCGGTGCGCGACTTCGTACTGGGTACACGGGTGATCACCGGCCACGGCAAGCTGCTGCGCTTTGGTGGCGAGGTGATGAAGAACGTCGCCGGCTACGATGTGTCACGCCTGATGGCGGGCAGCTTCGGATGCCTGGGGCTGCTGACCGAGGTTTCTTTGAAAGTGCTGCCACGGCCGCGCCTGTGCCTGAGCCTGCGCCTGCCGATGGGCCGCAATGAAGCGCTGGCCGAGCTGGCCGAATGGGGCCAGCAACCGCTACCGATCAGCGCCGCCTGCTATGACGGCGAAACGTTGTACCTGCGCCTGGAAGGCGGCGAAGGGTCGGTGCAATCGGCACGCCAGCGGTTGGGGGGCGAAACGCTCGATAACCACTTCTGGAGCGACCTGCGCGAGCAGCGCCTGGCGTTCTTTGCCGACGCCGCCCCCCTGTGGCGCCTGTCCGTACCCACCGTCACCGGCGAGCTGGACCTGCCCGGCCAGCAACTGATCGACTGGGGGGGTGCCCAGCGCTGGCTCAAGACCTGCGCACCGGCGCAGGCCATTCGCGACCAGGTCGCCAGGGTGGGCGGCCACGCCACCTGCTACGCCCCCGGTGCAGCCAGCAGCCCGCCACTGTCGGCTGCACTGATGCGCTACCACCGCGCCCTCAAGCAGCAGCTCGATCCCCAGGGGGTGTTCAACCCTGGTCGCCTGTACCCGGACCTGTGAGGCCAGCCCATGCAAACCAACCTTAGCGAAACCTCGCGCCGCCTGGCCCGCGCCGACGAAGCCGAGCGCATCCTGCGCACCTGCGTACATTGCGGCTTCTGCACCGCCACCTGCCCCACTTACCAGTTGCTGGGCGACGAACTGGACGGCCCGCGCGGGCGCATCTACCTGATCAAGCAGATGCTCGAAGGCGAGCCGGTCACCGCCAGCACCCAATTGCACCTGGACCGCTGCCTGACCTGCCGCAACTGCGAAACCACCTGCCCATCGGGGGTGAAGTACCACGACCTGCTGGACATCGGCCGCGCAGTGGTCGAGCAGCAGGTGCCACGCCCACTCGGCCAGCGCCTGTTGCGCCTGGGCCTGCGTGCGGTGGTGCCGCGCCCGGCACTGTTCAAGGCCCTGACCCGCAGCGGCCAGGCGCTGCGCCCGCTGCTACCGGCCTCACTCAAACGCAAGTTGCCGGCGCAGGTCACCACACCCGGCCAGCGTCCGGCAGTGCGCCATGCGCGCCGGGTACTGATGCTGGAAGGTTGCGTGCAGCCAGCCCTGTCACCCAATACCAATGCCGCGGCTGCGCGGCTGCTCGACCGCCTGGGCATCAGTGTGCAACCCATCCTGCAGGCCGGATGCTGTGGCGCGGTGGACTATCACCTGAATGCTCAGGAGCAAGGCCTGCAGCGGGCACGGCGCAATATCGACGCCTGGTGGCCCGCCATCGAAGCGGGTGCCGAGGCGATCGTGCAGACCGCCAGCGGCTGCGGCGCGTTTGTCCGCGACTATGGCCATCTGCTGGAGAAAGACCCCCATTACGCTGCCAAGGCCGCACGGGTCAGTGCACTTTCCCGCGATCTGGTGGAAATCCTGCGCGATGAGCCGATCGAACAATTGGCCCTGTGCGCCGAACAGCGCCTGGCCTTCCACTGCCCATGCACCCTGCAGCACGCACTGAAGCTGGGCGGCGCGGTAGAGGCGTTGCTGACACGGCTTGGCTTTACCCTGACCTCGGTGCCCGATGGCCACCTGTGCTGCGGCTCGGCAGGCACCTATTCGCTGACCCAACCTGAACTGTCACTGCAACTTCGCGACAATCGTCTGAACGCGCTGGAAAGCGGTAAACCGCACGTTATTGCCACGGCCAACATAGGCTGCCAGGCCCACCTCGATGGGGCTGGACGCACACCCGTGCGCCACTGGATCGAAATCGTCGAAGCCGCCTTGAACCCGGAGCCCGCCCATGCTTAGCAAGTTCGTTATCGGCCAGACCGAAATCGCCCGCGTACTGACCGCCGCCCGCCAGGAAGCCCAGGCCCGCCAATGGAGCGTGACCATCGTCGTGGTCGACGACGGCGGCCACCCACTGGCCCTGGAACGCCTGGACGGCTGCGCACCGGCCAGTGCCTACATCGCGATGGAAAAGGCCCGCACCGCCGCACTGGGGCGCAAAGAGACGCGGGATTATGAAGACATGGTCAATGGCGGCCGCACGGCCTTCGTGACCGCCCCCCTGCTGACCAGCCTTGAAGGTGGCGTGCCGCTGCGGGTGGAAGGCCAGGTGGTGGGCGCCATTGGTGTATCCGGCGTCAAATCCGAAAAGGATGCCCAGGTGGCCAAGGCGGGGGCTGCTGCCTTGTAGACCCTGGGGTTCGACCACCGCCCAGCATCTTAAGACGTTTCCTACGCCGCCCTCAGAAGCGCCCTACTTGCTGCCTCTGCCCACAGAAAACATGATCGGCACTGGAGGACGCAAGGTCGCGATCCAGAGGAGGCTCCGCATGCACCCGTACGCCCGCCCCATCGCCGAACTGCGCAGCAGCCTGCGCGAAATGCTGGCCCATGACATGACCAACCCCGACAACGACCCGCACTTGTCGGGGGTCATGTTCTTCTGCGCCACCGATGAACATTCCCGGCAACTGATCGAACGCATCGAGTTGCTGGCCAGCGAGGTGTTCTTCGACGCGAACGGGCGGGCCATTTCAGAGCATATGAAAGCTTCGGCGGTTGAAGGCGTGCGCATCAAGCGCAACCGCAACGCGCCGGAGGATGAAACCGTGATACGCATTGCCCTGGCAGAAAAAGGCTATATCACTGTCAGCACCGCCCGGCTCTGAGCGGTTTGCTTGGCATCATCGTAGCCTGTGACAAGCACCTGAGTCGCAGCCGATCCGCTATCCTGAGCAATCCTCCGCTCTGGACCCGCCCATGGAACTGCACATTCGCCTGGAGGGCCGCAAAGGCCTGGCCGACCAGCTTTACCAGCAACTGCGCGACGGTATCGACAGCGGCCACCTGGCCGCCGGTACCCAACTGCCGCCCACCCGTCTGCTGGCTGAACAACTGGGCGTATCGCGCAAGACAGTGGCCGAGGCCTATTCGCGGCTGACCTACGATAACCTGCTCAGCGGCGTGGTCGGCCGTGGCACGTTCGTCACCCCACGCCATTCGCTGCGCAGTAACGAATCAGCCACCATACCCCTGGCCGGCGCCGCCTCCCTCGAGCGCTGGCAGCAGCGCGCCACCGTGCTCAGCCAACGCCAGGTGCAAGCGCCATCGCGCTATGACTTCGTCGGTGGTGCTTCGAGCAAGGCACAGTTCCCCTTCGACCAGTGGCGCAGTTGCCTGAACTACGCACTGCGCCGCAGCCAGCGCCACCCCGAGCGCCAGTTCCCGGCCCAGGGCTTGCCGGAACTGCGCGAAGCCATTGCCCACCACATCGCCTACTCGCGCGGGGTGCACTGCAGCGCAGCCGACCTGCTGGTGTGCAACGGCGCCCAGCAGGCGCTGGACCTGATCGCCCGGGTGCTGGTCGAACCGGGCTGCCAGGTGGCCATGGAAGATCCTGGCTACCCACCGGCACGGCAATTGTTCCTGGCCCTGGGGGCACGCCTGCAATCGGTGCCGGTGGACGATGAGGGCCTGTGCGTGGAACAGATCGCCGATGGCACCCGGCTGATCTACGTCACACCCTCGCACCAGTTCCCGCTGGGCATGCCGATGAGCGAGCCACGCCGGCATGCCCTGCTTGCGCGGGCCGCCGAGCTGGGTGCACTGATCATCGAAGACGACTACGACTGTGAGTTCCGCTACCACGGGCCAGCCTCGGACGCGCTGCAGCGTCTGGACCGGCATGGGCTGGTCGCCTATGTCGGGACCTTCTCCAAGACTTTGCTGCCCGAGCTGCGCCTGGGCTATGCCGTATTACCACCTGCCGTACTGCAGGCCGCTTGCGTGGCCAAGCACCTTAGCGATTGGCACAGCCCGACCCTGCTGCAGTGGGCGCTGGCGCGCTTCCTTGGCGAAGGCCACCTGAACAAGCACATCCGCCGCTGCCACGAGGTCTACAGTGCACGCCGCGAGCGCATCCTGGCGCGCCTTGGCGGCGATCTGGCACCGTGGTTCAGCGCCATCCCCGCCAGCGCAGGCTTCCACCTCAGTGCCTTGGCTACGCCCGCAGTGGATGTGGAACTGTTGGCCAACCTCGCGCGCAAGGTAGAGGTCGGCCTGTATTCACTGGCACCCTTCTTCAGCGAGGCGCCGGTCCGCCCGGGGTTATTGATGGGCTTCGGCGCCATCGAACTGCTGGATATCGACCCGGCGCTGGACCGGGTACGCGATACCCTGCAACGCCTCAGTTGACCGGTGCGGCCCTGCCGGTTGCGGCCGGCCGGGCGATAGCCGCCGCATAGCCGCGCGGATTGAAGCACGCGGTCACCAGCAGCATTGCCATCACGGTCACGGTCAACAGCGTCCACGAAGCCTGGAAGTCGCCACTGACATCCCGCAGCCAACCCGTGATATACGGCACGATGCCGGTGATGATAAAGCCGATACCCTGTACGAACGCCGCCAGGCTGCCGGCCTCGGCAGGCGTTTTCAGGTGTTCCAGGGTCAACGTCAGGCACTGGCTGAAGCAGGCACCCAAGCCAAAGCCGATCATGGCGACCCAAAGCCCGGAAGCCGCCGCAGGTGCCAGCAAAAGCCCCAGGAAGCCCGCCAGCTGGATCGCCAGCGCCAGCCACAAACCCGGGCGCCTGTCGGCCCAACGTCGCAGCAGCAGCGGCAGGCCAAGCGCACCGAGCACCTGAAAGACGGTCATCAGGCCCACCAGGTCGGCACCGCCCTGAGCGCTGCCGCCGTGCTCGATGTGGTAAGCCGGCAACCAGGCCACCATGCTGGTGTAGCCGCCGTTGATCAGGCCGAAGTACAGGGCCAGCAACCACGCCCGGCGGGTGCCGAACCAGTGCCCGCCTGCGGCCCCAGACAGCTTTGGCGCCTCCTGCCTCGGCCGCAGCACGGCCCAGGCCAGCACCGCCAGCACGGCCGGGATCGCCCAAACGCCCAGGCCCGCCTGCCAGTAACCGAAATGGCCGCTGATGTGTGGACCGAGTACTGCCGCCAAGCCGCCGCCGCTCATCAGCGCCGCCGAGTACAGCCCCATCGCCCCGGCCAGACGGCCAGGGAACCAGCGGTTGACCAGCCCCGGCATCATGCCCTGCACCACCGCCACGCCCAGGCCGGCGACCAGCGCACTGGCGATCAGCGCCCAGGCACTGTCCAGTTGCAGGCGCCACAGGCAGGCCAAGGCAATGGCGGTCAGGCCCCCAAGCATGCCGCCGTGCTCGCTGACCCAGCGTCGCAGCCACGGTTGCAACAGGGGCACCAGGCCCATGCACAGCACCGGTAGCGCCGTCAGCAAGGCGGCCTGTTGGTAACCCAGGCCGGTGCTGGCGCGCATAGGTTCGAGTAACGGGCCGATACTGGTCAGAATCGGCCGCAGGTTCAACGCCAGCAGGATCACCAGCAACAGGTTCAGTACAGCGCTCATTGTGAGTCGGTTCTCTTTTAGCAGGAACTGGTCATTATCCCGGCTCGGCTGGCTTGGCAGAAATGAAGAGATTGGATGCAGGTCAGTGGCCACCTGAATGGACGATTGGCCTCCCGCTTATGCGCAAAATTGGCTATCGGGGTGGCCAATGAGCGGCGCTACAGTAGCGCCATATCCACCCCCACACGCCTGGAGACTGACATGCACAACCGTATCGAATGGGCCAAACACGCGCCGCAAGCCTACAAAGCCATGGTCGGCCTGGAGCAGGCGCTGGCTAACAGCGGCCTTGAACACTCGCTGCTGGAGCTGATACGCCTGCGCGCTTCGCAGATCAACGGCTGCGCCTACTGCGTCAACCTGCATGCCAACGATGCGCGCAAGGCCGGTGAGTCCGAAGCACGCCTGCAGACCTTGTGCGTGTGGCAGGAAACCAGCTACTTCACGCCGCGTGAACGTGCTGCGCTGGCCTGGGTCGAGAGCCTGACCCGCTTGCCAGAACAGGGTGCGCCGCAGGGCCAATATGAAGCCCTGCAGGAACACTTCGAGCCGGCCGAGGTGGCCAACCTGACCTTGGCAATTGCCACCATCAATGCCTGGAACCGGTTCGGCGTCGGCTTTGCCATGGTGCCGGCCTGATCCTTTCGGGCGGCCTGTGCAGGCCTATTCGCGGGCAAGCCCGCTCCCACAATTCTGTGCGTGCCCTGTAGGAGCGGGTTTACCCGCGAACACCGGCAGAGCCGGTGCCATCCACCGCGTTGGTTTCTTCGCGGGCAAGCCCGCTCCCACAGGTAGAACGCAGGCCGGCCAGCCGCGCCCGGTAGCTTCCTGGGCTCTGCCCGGTCCACTTCTTGAACGCCCGGTGGAAGGCACTCGGTTCCTGAAACCCCGCCTGCTCGGCAATTTCGGCAATGCTCAACGCGCCTTCGCGCAGCCGCTCGAAGGCCATGGCCCGGCGCACTTCATCCTTGATCTGCTGGTACGAACGCCCCTCCCGCTCCAACTGCCGGCGAAAGGTACTGGCACTGACCCCCTGCTGCTGCGCCAGCGCGGCCAATGTCGGCCACTGTCCATAGCGCAATGCCCGCAGGTGCCGATACACCTCAGCCACCAGCCCGTTCTGATTGCGAAAGCGGATCACCAGGCCCTGTGGCGCACTGCGCAGGAAGGTCTGCAAAGCCGCCCGGTCCTGCACCACCGGCAGGCGCAGATAAGCGCTGTCGAACTCCACCTCGGTGCGTCCGCTGCCCAGGCGCAGGTCCGGCCCCCACAGCAGCAAGTCGTCCTCCTGGGCCGGGCGCGAAACCGCGAGCTCCGTGCGGTCGATGGCAATCCGCCGCCCGGCCAGCCAGCACAGCATGCCGATCATCAGCACCAGGTAGGTTTCCTCGGCATAGACCCGGGTCAATGGGTCGGCAATGTTCGACTGCACGCTGATCAGCGCCCGCCCGCCACGTACCGTCAGGCTGCCACGCAGGTCACGCAGGAACAGGCCGAAGCCCCCCATGCACTGGCGCAAGGCCTTTTCCAGGTTCGGCTCGAGGATCAAACCCCGGCAGATCAGGGCAAAACTGCCCAGCGGCATGCCGTGGCTGTCGAGGCCAAAGAACTCATCGTCCAGGCGCTGGATCAACGCCAGCCACAGCTGGGCGAACGCCTTGGCCGGCACCCGCGCCTGAGGCTGATCCAGCAGCTGCGGGGCAATGCCCACCGCACGCAGCTGGGCATCACGCTCGGCGGGCGTGTCGCGCAGGGCGTGGAGCATGGCGTTGAGGAAGTACACGGCGACTGAATCGCTTTCGCGCATGGCGGTTTTCGCTGTCTATGCTGAGTGGCAAAAAGTGCCAGGTTGTTTGAACAGATCCGGCATAGGCGGCAACAGAGCCTTTGCCTAGACTCGATCCCACTCCGGGGCCGCCCACCATTCTCGCAGAGCCTGGCCCGGTCCCGCCACGCCTTCGCAATCGGAGCCCTCATGAGCAGCGCAGAAATCTACGTCGTCAGTGCCGTCCGTTCAGCCATTGGTGGCTTCGGCGGTTCCCTCAAGGACCTGCCACTGGCCGACCTGGCCAGCGCCGTGACCCGCGCCGCCATCGAGCGTTCGGGCCTGGCCGCCGAGCAAGTCGGCCACCTGGTGATGGGCACGGTGATCCCCACCGAACCGCGTGACGCCTACCTGGCACGGGTAGCGGCAATGAACGCTGGCATCCCCAAGGAAACGCCGGCATTCAACGTCAACCGCCTGTGCGGGTCTGGCCTGCAGGCTATTGTCTCTGCGGCCCAGGGCCTGTTGCTGGGCGACACCGATGTGGCCGTCGCAGCCGGCGCCGAATCCATGAGCCGTGGCCCTTACCTGCTGCCACAGGCGCGCTGGGGTGCACGCATGGGTGACCTGCAAGGCATCGACTATACCGTCGGCGTGCTGCAGGACCCGTTCCAGCACTTCCACATGGGCATCACCGCCGAGAACGTTTCGGCCAAGCACGGCATTACCCGCGAAATGCAGGACGAACTGGCCTTGACCAGCCAGCGCCGCGCCGCGCGTGCCATTGCCGAGGGCCGCTTCGCCAGCCAGATCGTTGCGCTGGAACTGAAAACCCGCAAGGGCAGCGTGCAGTTCAGTGTCGACGAGCATGTGCGTGCTGATGTGACCGCCGAACAACTGGCCGGTATGAAGCCGGTATTCAAGAAAGACGGCACCGTCACCGCCGGCAACGCCAGCGGTATCAACGATGGCGCCGCCGGCCTGGTGTTGGCCACCGGTGACGCAGTGCGCCGCCTGGGCCTGAAACCGTTGGCACGCCTGGTGGGCTATGCCCACGCCGGGGTGGAGCCCGAGCTGATGGGCCTGGGGCCGATTCCGGCCACCCGCAAAGTGCTGGAAAAAACCGGCCTGAACCTACAAGACCTGGATGTGATCGAGTCCAACGAGGCCTTCGCTGCCCAGGCCTGCGCCGTGGCCCAAGAGCTGGGCTTCGACCCGGAAAAGGTCAACCCCAACGGTTCGGGCATTTCCCTGGGCCACCCGGTGGGTGCCACCGGTGCGATCATCGCCACCAAGGCCATCCATGAGCTGCAGCGCATCCAGGGCCGCTACGCCCTGGCCACGATGTGTATCGGCGGTGGCCAAGGCATCGCCGTCGTGTTCGGGCGCGTCTGAGGGAGACTGACACATGAGCATTGAACAGATCGCCGTGATCGGCGCGGGCACCATGGGCAACGGCATTGCCCAGGTGTGCGCCATTGCCGGCTACCAGGTGCTGCTGGTGGATGTTTCCGACGCAGCGCTCGAGCGCGGCGTGGCCACCTTGAGCAAGAACCTCGAGCGCCAGGTCAGCAAAGGCACCCTCGACGCCGACAAGGCCGCAGCCGCCAAAGCACGCATTCGCACCAGCACCGACTACACCCAGCTCAGCGCTGCACACCTGGTGATCGAAGCGGCGACCGAGAACCTGCAGCTCAAGCAGCGCATCCTGCAGCAGGTGGCAACCAACGTTGCCGCCGACTGCCTGATCGCCACCAACACCTCGTCGCTGTCGGTGACTCAACTGGCCGCCAGCATCGAGCACCCCGAGCGCTTCATTGGTGTGCACTTCTTCAACCCAGTACCGATGATGGCGCTGGTCGAAATCATTCGTGGCCTGCAGACCAGCGACAACACCTACGCCCAGGCGCTGGTGGTGACCGAAAAAGTCGGCAAGACCCCGATCACCGCCGGCAACCGTCCGGGCTTCGTGGTCAACCGCATCCTGGTGCCAATGATCAACGAGGCGATCTTCGTGCGCCAGGAAGGCCTGGCCAGTGCCGAGGACATCGACATCGGCATGCGCTTGGGCTGCAACCAGCCGATCGGCCCGCTGGCGTTGGCCGACCTGATCGGCCTGGACACCCTGCTGGCGATCATGGAGGCCTTCCATGAAGGCTTCAACGACAGCAAGTACCGCCCTGCTCCGCTGCTCAAGGAAATGGTCGCGGCCGGCTGGCTGGGGCGCAAGAGCGGTCGCGGTTTCTTCACCTACTGAGGACCAAGCGCCATGCCCCCGGTCAATGCCGCAATGCGCTGTGCCAACTTTGAGGAGCGACGTGACCGGGCCATGGCATTGTTTGCCGAAAAGGGCTTTGGCCAGGTCAGCATGCGCGAGCTGGCGGCCCATGTGGGGCTGACCGCCGGCTCGCTGTACCATCACTTTCCCAGCAAGCAGGACCTGCTGTACGACTTGATCGAAGAGTTGTACGAAGAGCTGCAGGCCACCCTGGACCAGGCCCGCCGGGCCATGGCCCGGGGGACATCGGCATTGAGCTGCCTGATTGCTGCGCACTGGCAGTTGCATGCCGAACGGCCGCTGCAGTTTCGGCTGGCCGAGCGGGATTTGTGTTGTTTGAGTGAGGCGCAACAGGCGCACCTGGCATCGTTGCGCAAGCGCTATGAGGCGGGTTTGCTGCGCTTGATCGCACCGCAAGCGAAACTACCGGGGCAAGCGTTGGACGCTACAGCGCATGTACTGGCGACGTTTCTCAACCAGCTGCCGGGGTTGCTCAAAGCACTGCCTGAAGCGCAAGGGTTGGAGCTGATGGAAAACTTGCTGGTCGGCGGGATTGAGCGGACGCTGCGATAGCCTGCAACGGCCTCCTCGCGGGTTTGCCCCGCGAAAAGGCCGGATGCCTCAGCGCAACAGCGACTGGATCTGCTCGTGCAAGGTATCCAGGTCAAACGGCTTGGCCAGGATAGGTGCCTTGCGGGTGATCGGGCTGCCAGATTCGAGAATCTCCGCCGGGTAGCCGCTGATGAAAATCACCTTCAGGTCGGGCCGCAATTTCACCGCGGGCTCGGCAATATCCACCCCCGAGATCCCCCCCGGCAAACGGAAGTCTGTCACCATCAGGTCCAGGTGCGGTTTGCTGGCCAGGATGGCAAACGCCTGCTCGCCATCCTCAGCCACCAGGACGTGGTACCCCTCACCCGCCAGGTAATCGCGCAAAATCATGCGAATCGCCGGTTCATCCTCGACGACCAGAACCACATCTTGTGCATCTTCACTCATGTTAACGCCTTGAAATACTTACAGTTGGCCATCAGACCCCAGGCTTACACAGAGGTTGCCCGCGCCTGGTCGTTTTGTTCTTTGAATATTGCCATCGGCAATTGCAGGGTGAATGTGGCACCCTTGCCCTCCTCGCTTTCAACCTGTATCCGGCCACCGTGTGCCTGGACGATCTGCTCGGAGATGTACAACCCCAGGCCCAACCCTCCGCTGGCCTGCTGGGCAGAGACCCGCTCGAACTGCTGGAAGATCCGCTGCTGGTTGACGGCGCTGATACCGATGCCGTGGTCCTGCACCTGCACCCAGGCCATGCCGCCCTGCTCGAACACCCGTACCTGCACCGGATTGCGCTCGCCGTAACGCATTGCATTGGACAACAGGTTGGCCACTACTTGTTCAATCCGGAATTCGTCCCACTCCCCCTTCAGCGCTTCGCAACGCTGCAATTCGATGTGTGTTTCCAGGGCCATGGCCTGCGCCGTGAAGTTTTCCACCAGCCCACGCACCAGTTGGCCCAGGTCAAACAGTTTGGGCCGCAGCGACAGTTTACCGGTACGGATGCGCGAAACATCGAGCATGTCCTCGACCAACCGGATCAGGCTGTTGATCTGCCGTTCGTCGCGCTCGACCATGGCCTGCAGCTTGTCGACACTGAAGGCGTCCAGGTTGCCCCGTGCCAGGTGCATCTTGCGCAACTGGGTTTCCAGGATCAGGCCATTGAGCGGCGTGCGCACCTCGTGGGAGACGATCGACATGAAGTCGTCCCGCATGCGCACGGCGTGCTCCAGCTCACACCGTGCCACCTGCAGCTGGCTGAGCAACAGCTCCTGTTCCTGGCGGCTCTGCTCCAGGGCTTCCAGCTGCCGGCCAAGCACCTTGCGCTGGCGGAACAGGTCGACGAACACCGAGACCTTGCTTTTCACCGCCAGGGTGTCGAGCGGCTTGTGCAGAAAGTCCACGGCCCCGCTCTCGTAGCCCTTGAAGGCATAATTCATCTCGCGACCCGCCGCGCTGACGAAGACGATCGGGATGTGCTTGGTCTTGTCGGTACCGCGCATCAGCTCGGCCAGTTCAAAACCGTTCATGCCCGGCATCTGCACATCGAGAATGGCCAGTGCGAACTCGTGCTCGAGCAGCAACGACAAGGCAGCCTCGGCAGACTGTGCCTGGTGCACCTCGCGGTCCTCGCCCTGGATCAGGGCATCGAGCGCCAGCAGGTTTTCCGGCAAGTCGTCGACAATCAGCAGTTTGGCGATGGTGTGGCTTAGCATGCGCTGTATTCCAGGGTCGCGAGCAACTGCCCGATACCGCTCAGAGTAAGAATATGGTCGGGCTGGTGCAGGGCCAGGGCGGCCTCCGGCATCAGGGCAACCTGTGCGTCACGAGGGTCCTGGACAATCGTGCGCCCCCCATTGTTCTTGATGTAGGCAAGGCCCCTGGCGCCGTCTTCGTTGGCGCCGGTAAGCAGCACACCCAGCAGGCTGTCGCCATAGGCATCGGCCGCCGAGATGAACAGGAAGTCGATCGCTGGGCGCGAGAAATGCACCGGTTCTTCCTGGCTCAGCGACAGCGTCAGGTCGCGCTCCACCGACAAGTGGTAACCCGGCCCTGCCACATAGATCTGCCCGCCGCTGATCCTCTCCTTGTCACGTGCCTCGCACACCGGCCGATGCAGCCGCCGCTGCAGCACGCCAGCCAGTTGGCTGTGGCGGTCGTCCGGCAGGTGCAGCACGCAGAGCACCGGTATGGCGAACGCCGATGGCAACGTGCCGAGCACCTGGAACAATGCCGCCACGCCACCGGCCGAGGCGCCGATCACCACTGCACGTACACCGCTCATGATTTACGGAAGATCCGTTGGGGCTTGACCAGCGGCTCGAAACGATCGCTGTAGGCCGAAAAATCCACCGATTCCTTGCTACCCAGCACCAGGAAACCACGGTGGCAGAGCGACTCATGGAACAGGCCCAGCGCCCGATCCTGCAGGTCCTTGTTGAAGTAGATCAGCACATTGCGGCACGACACCAACTGGGTCTCGGAGAACACGCTGTCGGTGGCCAGGCTGTGGTCGGCGAAGGTGACATTGTCGCGCAGGCTGCTGTCCATGATGGCGTTGCCATAGGCGGCGGTGTAGTACTCGGCGAAGTCTCGGCGGCCACCGGCAAGGCGGTAGTTTTCCTCGTATTCGCGCATGCTCTGCATCGAGTAGATGCCCTGCTTGGCCTTGTCCAGCGAATGCGGGTTGATGTCGGTGGCGTAGATGATGGTGCGCTCAAGCAGCCCTTCCTCACGCAACAGGATGGCCATGGAATACACCTCTTCCCCCGTGCTGCAGCCCGCGATCCAGACCTTGATCGAGGGCCAGGTACGCAGCAGCGGCACCACTTCGTTGCGCACGGCAAGGAAGTGGTCAGGGTCACGGAACATCTCGCTGACCGGGATCGTCAGGTACTGCAGCAGTTGCATGAACATGCCCGGGTCGTGCAGCACACGCTCCTGCAGCGCAGACACCGTCAGGCAATCGAACTGACGCAGCGCGTGGAGGATCCGACGCTTGATCGAAGCGCCGGAATAATTGCGGAAATCGTAGCTGTACTTGAGGTAGATCGCCTCGATCAGCAGTCGGATCTCGATGTCGGTGTTGCGTTCGCTAGTCAAATTCGCTCCAGTTGCGGCAGCCAGACACGGATCAACGAGAACAGGCGGTCCAGGTCGATCGGCTTGGCCAGGTAATCATTGGCACCGGCTTGCAGGCAACGCTGCTGGTCATCCTTCATGGCCTTGGCGGTCACGGCGATGATCGGCAGTTTGCGCCAGCGCGGTTGCTGACGGATCAGACGGGTGGCCTCGAAGCCGTCCATCTCCGGCATCATCACGTCCATCAGCACCAGGTCGATGTCGTCGTGCTGCTCCAGGCGCTCGATGGCTTCGCGCCCGTTGCGGCCGATTTCGACAATGGCGCCCTTGTGCTCCAGGGCACTGGTCAGGGCGAAGATATTACGCACATCGTCATCCACCAGCAGCACCTTGCGGCCCTCGAACACCTTGTCGCGGCTGCGCGCGGTCTTGAGCATGCGCTGACGCTCGTTGGACAGCTGCGATTCGACCTTGTGCAGGAACAGCGTCACTTCGTCGAGCAGGCGCTCCGGCGAACGTGCGCCCTTGATGATGATCGAGCGTGAGTACTTGAGCAGATCGGCTTCTTCCTCGCGGGTGAGGTTGCGGCCGGTATACACGATCACCGGCGGGAAGGCGCGGATATCCTCGGCGGTCATGCGCTTGAGCAGCTCGTTGCCGAGCATGTCTGGCAGCTTGAGGTCGATGATCATGCAGTCGTAGATGTTCTGGCGCAACAGCGCCAGGGCATCCTGGGCCATGGCCACGGCCGTGATCTCGACATCGTCGTCGCCGATCAGCCGGGCGATGCTCTCGCGCTGCAGGTCGTCGTCTTCCACCAGCAGGATGTGCTTGAGCTTTTGCGTAAGCTTGGCTTCCAGGCGAGCGAACACCTCCTTGAGCTCCTCGCGGCTGGTGGGCTTGACCGCATACCCCACCGCCCCCATGTGCATGGCCGCCTCGACACGGTCTTCCACCGAAATGATGTGCACCGGGATATGGCGGGTGCTGGCCTGCTCCTTGAGGCGCTGCAGGACGGTGAGGCCCGAGTGGTCGGGCAGGCGCATGTCCAGCAGGATCGCATCCGGAATGTACTGGGCCGCCAGCTCGAAGCCTTCGTCGGCGCCATGGGCCACCAGGCAGCTATAGCCCAGTTCATGGGCCAGATCGAAGAGGATGCGGGCAAAGTTGGGCTCGTCTTCGATCACCAGAATGCAACGGGTATCGAAAGGGGCCCGCTCGCGGTCGTCGGCAAAGGCCGGCGCCGGGCGCATGACAGCGGCGGCCAACGGCGCTTGCGGTGCGGGCGGCAACGCATCGACGGCCGGGCGCAGGCTTTGCGGCTCGACGTCTTCGGCCTCGGCGGCATAGCGCTCCGGCAGAATCAGGCTGAACACGCTGCCTTGCCCAGGGCTGCTGTCGACATTGATCTGGCCACCGAGCAAATGCGCCAGGTCACGGGAGATCGACAGCCCCAGGCCAGTGCCACCATAACGGCGATTGCTGGTGCCATCGACCTGGTGGAAGGCGCCGAAGATCGCCTGCTGCTGATCGGCCGCAATGCCGATGCCGGTGTCCCGGACTGCGAACACGATACCGCTGCCTGCCTGGAAGCTGACGTTCATGCTGACCTGGCCACGCTCGGTGAACTTGATGGCGTTGGACAGCAGGTTCTTGAGGATCTGCTCCAGGCGCTGACGGTCGGTGAACAGCGTGACCGGTACCTGCGGCTCGACCTTGACCTCGAAGGCCAGCCCCTTGTGGCCGGCAAGCGGCTGGAACATGCCGCGCAAGCCTTCGACCAGGCGCTCGACCTGGGTGGTCTCGGGCCGTACTTCGAGCTTGCCGGCCTCGACCTTGGCGATATCGAGAATGTCGTTGATCAGGTTGAGCAGATCGTTACCGGCCGAGTAGATGGATTCGGCGAACTTGACCTGCTCCTCACTGAGGTTGCCTTCACCGTTCTCAGCCAACAACTTGGCCAGGATCAGCGAGCTGTTGAGCGGCGTGCGCAGCTCATGGGACATGTTGGCGAGGAATTCGGACTTGTACTTGCTCGATCGCTGCAGGTCGTCGGCACGGGCCTGCAGCTCCAGCTGCGCCTGGCTCAGCTCATCGTTCTTGCGGTCCAGCGCATCGGTGCGTTCCGACAACTGCTCGTTGGTCTGCTCGAGTTCGGCCTGTTGGGTTTCCAGATGGGCTTGAGACTCCTTGAGCACCCGTGACTGCTCTTCGAGCTCTTCGTTGGCAGTCTTGAGTTCTTCCTGCTGCACCTGCAGCTCTTCATTGAGTTGCTGGGTTTCGGCCAGCACTTCCTGCAGGCGCTGACGATAACGGGCGCTCTCGATCGACATGCCCAGGTTGCCGCCGACCCGCTCCAGCAGCTCTTCATCCCGTTCTTGCAAAGGGCGCAGGAAACCCAGCTCGATCACCCCGTTGATCTGCCCGTCTTCGGTCGCCGGCATCAGCAATGCACTGCGCGGCAAGCCACTGCCCAGGCCGGAACTGAGGCGGTAGTAGTCTTCGGGCAGATCGTCCAGGCGCAGCAAGCGGCCTTCGCGGACCGCCTGGGCCAACAGGCCATGGTGGTCCGACTCAACCTGCTCGCGGGCCTGCGCTTCGGTACTCAGGCCATAACAGGCCACGCGCACCAGCCGGCCATGCTCATCGCGCACGTACACGGCGCCCACCACGCTGCCCAGATAAGAGGCAAAGAAGCGCAGGATGTTCTCGCCAAGCATGGGCAAGGTCAGTTGCCCGAGCACCTGCTGCGCCAGCTGGGTCTGGCCGTTGCGTAGCCAGGCCTGGTGCTCGAGGCGCTGCGCCGAGCGTTGCTGGGCTTGCAGGTTTTCAGCGTAGTTGGCCGAAAGTGCCAGCAGGTCACGACGGCCCAGGTAGGCCAGCAATGCACTGAGACCGACAATGAACAGCACGAAAGCCGAAATCGCCGTCACAGTGACGGCACTGACTTTTTCGTTACGGGCCATGCGCAGTTGTTGTTCGGTAATGATCAGGTCATCGAACTCCTTGCGGATTTCATCGGTGATGCGCTTGCCCCGGCCATTGCCGATCGAGGCCTGGTAATCGCCCTGGCTGCGGCGCAGGCTGATCATCTCGTTACCGAAGTCGTTCCAGGCCCGCTGCAAGGCCATCAGCCGGTCAATACGGTCAACCTGCTGCGGGTTGTCCTCGACCATGCTGCGCAGGCTTTGCAGGCTGCCGAGAATGCGTGGCTTGGCCACCTCGTAAGGGTCAAGGAAGCGCTCGTCGCCCGTGATCAGGAAGCCGCGCATGCCCGTTTCCATGTCGATCGACAGCTTGACCGTTTCGTTGGCGTTGCCGATCACCCGGTCGGTGTGCTCGACCCACTGCATGGCCGAAAGCAGGTAGTTGATCACCGCGACGAAGGCCACGGCCCCGAGCAGGCCAACCCCCAGGGGGAGGCCGATGTTACGGCTCAACAGCTTGCGAAAGCTTCGCTGGTCCATCGAGGCTGCTTGAATCATGAGAAAACGCCCGAGCTAGAAAAGTCCATTGAAAAGAGTGGCCGATCAGTCGTTATTGTTATCTGCCACTGCGCTGTCCTGATAAGCGAGTCTAACCAGCTTTCACGGGTCTGGCAGGGCATTTAGCCAGTATTTGAAGGTTGCATTCGGCAATCGTTCCATCTATTTGCATGGAGCGGTATCCTCGGGAACTTCTGATGCCGCGCGGTGCACAGATTAAAGACACTCATTTGTACAGGATTTGAACCATGCACCTTCTGGTAGTCGAAGACGACGACATCGTACGTATGCTGACGGTCGAAGTGCTCGACGAGTTGGGCTACAAGGTCATCGAGGCAGAAGACGCCGCAGCCGCCCTGCGTGTACTTGAAGACCCAAGCCAGGCGCTGGCACTGATGATGACCGATGTGGGGCTGCCGGACATGCGAGGTGAGGTGCTGGCGGGCAAAGCGCGCGAACTGCGGCCGCTATTACCGGTGCTGTTCGCCAGCGGCTACGCCGACAGCCTCACGGTACCGGAGGGCATGCACCTGATCGGCAAGCCGTTCAGCATCGATCAGTTGCGGGACACGGTGGTGGGCATTCTGGGTAACCCTTGAGCACGGCGTTGCCTGTTTCGCTTGCCGGAGCGGGCCTGCCCGCGAAGAGGCCGACACAGGCAACCCACCTCACAGCTCTCTGCGCAGCAGATAGGTATCCATGATCCACCCTTTGCGCGCCCGCTCCCGCTCGCGCACTTCCAGTATCCGTGCCTTCACCGCCTGCAACGGCCCGGCGATCAGCACTTCATCCTCGGTCCCCAGGTACGCGCCCCAATAGATGGTCAGCGCCGGGTCATCGAGCCCGGCAAAGACGCACTGCCCGTCGAGCATCACCACCACGTTGTCGATAGCCCCCTGCCCGGCCAGGCGTCGCCCCGGCAGCACGGTCAGGGGCTCGCCGATGCGGTTGAGCGGCACCTGGTGCCGCGCCGCCAGCGCCTGCACACTGCTGATGCCAGGGATGACCTGCAAGCGCAACGTCACGCCCTGTTCGCGGACCAGGTCGAGAATGCGCAGGGTGCTGTCGTACAGGGTGGGCTCGCCCCACAGCAGGAAGGCCCCCGTTTCCCCGTCGCCAATTTCCTCCTCGATCAGGCGCGCATACAGCGCAGCACGCTGCCGGTGCCAGTGCTGCACCGCGCCCAGGTAGTCATCCGCCTGCCCATCGCGCAAAGGGTCGACCACCGGCACCAGGCGATAGCCACCTTCGGGGCGGTAGCGCTGCAGAATGGCCTTGCGCAGGCGTACCAGTTCATCTTTGTCGTCGCCCTTGTCGAGCACGAAGAACACGCTAGCGCTACGCAGCGCATCGACTGCTTCATAGGTGACCTGGCGCGGGTCACCCGCGCCGATGCCGATCAACAACAGGTCTTTCATTGCCCTGCCCTTTGCGGGAACCCGCCACCATTGTCAGGCGGCTACCGGTATTTGGCAAAGCAGCCGCTTAGAAGATCGAGAAGTTGTAGCTGACAATGACCCGCGTCTCATCCATGTCACGCGCCCACTGTTCATAGTTGCTGCGGTAAGTGGAATTACGCAGGCGTACGCTGACATCCTTGAAAGAGCCACTTTGCACCTGGTATTTGAACTCGGTGTCGCGTTCCCACTCCTTGCCTTCGGCACCGCTGCCCGGCACCTTGATATTGTCGCCGTTGATATAACGGGTGAAGAAGGTCAGGCCGGGTACACCCAACGCCTTGAAGTCGTAGTCATAGCGCACTTGCCAGGAGCGCTCCTGTGCAGCGGCGAAATCATTGACCTGGGCGTAGTTGACCAGGTACGGGTTGCTACCATCCAGGTACGGCATGGCGCTGCTGCCATACATGCGCTGCCAGCCGGCGCTGAGCTTGTGGCCACCGAGGCTGTAGCCAAGCATGCCGCTGAAGGCGCGATGGTCGATTTCGCCCGCACGGGCATTGCCGATGTCATCACTCTTGATCAGGCGCATGTCAGCCGACAGGCTGCCCACCGGCAGCGGCTGACTGGCCACCAGGCCGAGGAAGTGCTGACGGTAGATATTCTCCAGTTTGGCCACTTGGTACTGGGCGCTGAAACGCTCGTTGAAACGGTAGTCGACACCGGCCAGGTCGAAGTGGTCGGCTTCGGTATCGCAGGCATAACGCTTGTTTTTGCAGTGCACGCGGATGTCCTGGCGATCGGTGGAATCCCGAGCGGTGTAGTTGTCCAGGCGAGCCAGGGTGAACTTCAGGTCGTGCAGTTCTTCAGAGGTGAGCATGGCACCTTGGAACAGGGTCGGCAGCAGACGGCCATCGTTGTACTTGAGCAACGGCACATCCGGCATCATTGAGCCGTACTTGAGCACGGTATTGGAGACCTTGACCTTGGCCGCCAGGCCCATCTTCGCATACTGGTCGGCCGAGTGCCGGGGGTCGTGGCCAGACGAGGGCAGCAATCCACTGTTACTGTCGGCCGGGCTGGAGTCCAGTTTGAAGCCGAACATGCCCAGCGCATCCACACCAACACCTACCGGGCCTTGCGTATAACCCGATTGCACATTGAGGATGAAGCCTTGTGCCCACTCTTCGCGCTTGGATGCGCCCTGGCTGGAACTGCTGTAACCGTCCCGGAAGTCCCGGTTGAAATAGACATTGCGTGCTTCGATCTTGGCACTGCCGTCTTCAAGAAACCCGGCAGCCTGGGCGTTGACACCGGCACACAATAGAACCAGGCCGGTTACACGGCGCCCGGGGGCGAGGGGGAAAGGGGAAAACATGCGAGGAAACATCCAGAATGAAGACGAGTTAACAACCTGTGGCACGGGTTGGCCACGGCACTGCGGCAGGTCCGAACATGAGTCGGCCATCATCTGAAATGATCGCGCAAAGGCTCTGGCGCGGGCCATTGGACCATGGTCTAGCCCCCCTGTCGCGCAACCGCAGAAAAACCGCAAAATAGCGCACGCAAAACTAGGAAAGTTCCCGGCTTACTTGCAAAAAGTTAGCAGTTTACCCAGTAGACATGAATGACTACACTCGATATCAGCGAACAGTGGAACCCACCTGCGTGGCCGGCGTTTTTACTCTTCTTCAATGTTCGTCACGCCCTGCCACGACCGACGTACAGGAGTGATTACAGTGTCCAGACTTGCAGAGTTTCGTGCTGCCGAAAAAGCGCTCCAGGAACAGATGGCGCAACTGGAAGCGTTGAAAAAGGATGCCGGCCTCAAACGCGAAATCGAATTCGAGCAGAAACTAGTCGGCCTGATGAAAAGCTATGACAAGAGCCTGCGCGATATCATCGCCATCCTCGACCCGAAGGCTGTGGCCCGCGCTTCCAGCCCCCCCCCCAAGCAACAACGCCGCCCACGGGTGGTCAAGGTCTATCAGAACCCGCACACCGGCGAACGCATCGAGACCAAAGGCGGCAACCACCGCGGCCTCAAGGCCTGGAAAGAACAATATGGGGCCGCCACGGTAGACAGCTGGGTACGCTGATGAAATGCCCACAAAGGCTTCACGCTTTTTTCACAAGGACTGGCTCAGTATCGAAACAGCTAAAGGATTAGCGACCCCATCACGCGCCCGCACATGCGGGCCTCTAATTTCAGCGCCCTGCCTTTGCAGGGCGCTTTCATTTGCGCAATCGGCGCACTGCCGTATCATGGCCAGCCTGTCTGTTTTGCCGGCGCCCTGCGCCCGGCCCCGTCTCAGGAGTTCCCATGAGCCTGCACGATCTGCAAACCCTGCCTGGCGTCACCGCGCAACCTGACGCCGCCACCGCCCAGTTCGTCTTCAACCACACCATGCTGCGGGTCAAGGACATCGAGAAGTCCCTGGACTTCTACACCCGCGTGCTGGGCTTCCGCCTGGTGGACAAGCGTGACTTCCCTGAAGCCGCTTTCAGCCTGTACTTCCTGGCCCTGGTCGACCCTGCCCAGATCCCCGCTGATGACACCGCCCGCCACCAGTGGATGAAGGCGATCCCCGGCGTGCTGGAGCTGACCCACAACCATGGCACCGAAAACGATGCCGAGTTTGCCTACCACAATGGCAACACCGACCCGCGCGGCTTTGGCCACATCTGCATTTCGGTACCCGACGTACGCGCCGCTTGCGCGCGCTTCGAGGAACTGGAAGTACCGTTCCAGAAACGCCTGCAGGACGGCCGCATGAACCACCTGGCCTTCGTCAAGGACCCGGACGGTTATTGGGTCGAAGTGATCCAGCCAACCGAGCTCGAAGGCTAAGCGTTCGTCGCGGCGCGCTCGTCGGGCCGGGAACTCCCGGCCTCTTGCTGTGGTATATGAAGGTAACTGCTTCACATGCCACAGCGAGGTAAGGACGATGCAATCTCTTCACTGTGAATACCGCGAGCACACCATCACTGCCAGCGTGATGCCCCATCCCGACTCCCCCCTGCCCTATGCCGCCGGCTGCCTGATCACGGCACCTGACGGGCACACCAGCAAGCGCATGTCGATGCCCATGCAGTTCTTCTCCGACCTTGAGAATGCGCAGCGTGTGTCGCTGGCCCATGGTCGGGCACTGGTCGACAAACAGCTGGATAACGGGCACGAGGTGTTCTGATCCGGGTTTCGCCTGTACCCCCTTCGCCGCCGAAGCTGTGAAGGGGGTGGCATTAACTAGCTAGCCCGCGCGTATGCCACCGCCGCATCCACCTGCGCCTGCGTCGGCCTTACCCCGGTGTATAACACGAACTGTTCCAGCGCCTGCAGCGCAATGACCTCCACCCCAGTGATCACCGGCTTGCCCAACGCCTGAGCCCGGAGAATCAACGGCGTCTGCGCCGGCATTGCCACCACATCGAACACCCGCTCCGCCGCCGCGATGGCGTGCTCGGGAAACGCCAGCTCTTCTGCCTCCTGCCCGCCTGCCATACCGATCGGCGTCACGTTCACCAGCATCGGCGGGCAGAGGTCGCCTGGCTCTGGCACCCAGCGATAACCACAGACATCCGCCAACTGACGCCCGGCCTGCTCGTTGCGTGCAACGATGATGCCTTCGGCAAACCCGGCATCGCGCAAGGCGCTGGCCACGGCCTTGGCCATGCCCCCACTGCCTCGCAGGGCAAAGGCAGTGCCCGGATCGACCTGATGCTGAACCAGCAATTGGCGCACGGCCAGGTAATCGGTGTTGTAGGCCTTCAGGTGGCCATTGCAATTGACAAGGGTATTGACCGAGTCGATGGCCGCCGCCGAGGGATCAATTTCGTCGACCAAAGCCATGCAGGCTTCCTTGTACGGCATCGACACCCCGCAGCCGCGAATACCCAAGGCGCGGATCCCTGCCACCGCCGCCGGCAGGTCATCGGTGCGCATGGCCTTATAGTAGAAGTCCAGGCCCAACTGCTGGTACAGGTGGTTGTGAAAGCGCACGCCGAAGGTGCCGGGGCGACCGGCCAGAGAGATGCAAAGCACGGTGTCCCGGCTTGGAGTTGTCGCCATAGCAGGCTCCTTGGTCATAACTGAAACGTTTATTCAGCGTAACAGAGTCAACCACTGGTCGCCCCTTACACAACCTTTACCGTTCCCCTGTGCTCAGCTGACAGAGACCGGAGTCATAGTAACAGGGCCCCGGACGTGGGGTTTTCCTGCGAGGTTGCTTTATGAACCGTCTCATTCCCGGAATCGTCCTGCTGGTCGGCGCCCTGGCCATCAGCGGGCCTGCAGCAGCGCACGGCGGCTATGGCGGCCATGGGCACGGTGGTTGGTACGGGCCGGGTCCACTGCTGGGTGCGGCTGTGGTCGGCGCCGTGGTTGGGGCGACGGTTTATGGCGGCCATGACCGCACAGTGTATGTCGAACGCCAGCCGGTCTATTACGCGCCGCCGCCGGTGTACGTACAACCGCCACCACAGCCGGTGTACTACCAGCCCTACTACGCACCACCCCCACCGCCACCGGGCTACCGCACCTATTATGGGCCGCCACCGGTGTACTACGGGCCACCGCGCTGGTAATGGTTGATAGGAGCAATGATCACTATCGAGGAAGTTGATTTCAAACAATCCCGGCTGCTGCGTATGGTAGAGCCATGTTTCACAGGAGGTCCCCATGGCCACTATCCAGATCATGTCCGTTGTCGGCAGCGCCGTTCCCGCCTCACTGCGTGAGCAGGGCCTGCTGGCGTGCTGGTACCTGGTTCGCAACGGCGAAGCCGTGAGCGGCCCGATGCCGACGCTCGCTTCAGCCCAGGCACTGGCCGAACAATTGCAACCAGGTACTTTGGCTGCCTGAACCGAATTTGTTGTGCGTTGCTCCCTACGCCCTTGTCGCCCGCCAATTTGGCGGGCTTTTTTTTCTTCACAGATCGCCCGGGCTGCCACCTCATGTTTGGCCGCTACTGCCCAGCTTGCTGGTCAGCACCATGACCTTGCCTTGCAGCTGGCCTACGGTCATCACCAGCTCGTTTCGTTCCTTGGCGAGCAGTTCAGCTTTTGCTTGCGCCTCCCTTCGGGCATCCCGTTCGATGTCCAGCAGCTCTGTCAGGTGGCGGATGACGGCAATTTCAGCGTTGTCCATCGCGCGGTCGACTGCATCCCTCGACAACCATTTACGCAGCCACAGAAACGCACCCAGCAGTACAGTCCCCGTACCGCCCAGCCAAGTGACGGTGCCCGGGCCGAGGTCGGTCGGATCCATGTGAACCTCATTACAGATGATGATGTGATCAGCCCTGGAGAAAAATGTCTCGCTAGCTTTCCTTGTTTGCGCGCTTAATTTAGCCTACAGCTAACAACACCACAAGGATAGATTTAGCCATGCGCACATTTAGCAGCAAGCTAAACACTGGCATGCTTCACCCCATGGACATCTACCAAATTCGCAAGCACAACCTGGTGAAGCTGATCGGCAGCCAGAGAAAGGGCACCTGCGCAGAGCGCTGGGGGATGGCGCCTGCACACCTTAGCCAGATCCTTTCCGACAAGACCGTGAAAAACCTGGGCGATGACGTGGCCCGCCGCATCGAGGGCATCGAAGGTTTGCCACGGGGCTGGTTCGACGCGCTGTCGCCAGGCGAACACGCACAAGCGGCTGCCGAGCCAGGTGACAACAAGCTCTCTGCAGCCGACCTGGTCAAACAGATGCTTGCCCGAAGCGGCAAAGGTATCGCTGAAGAAACCCGGCAAAGGCTGCTGGCTGCGGCGCAAGAGCCTGCAGATGCCACGCTGCTGGAAGCCGAGCCGCTGCGCCCCGGCCTGGTCGGTGACGAAGTGTGGATTGCCCACTATGACGTGCGGGCAGCCATGGGCGGCGGCCAGATCCCCCACGACTACCCCGAGATGTTCAAGGACGTTCGCGTCAGCCCCAGCCACCTGCGCGAACTGGGCGTGACGTTCAGCGAGCACCATCACCTGAAGATGGTGACCGGCTGGGGCCAGTCGATGGAGCCGACCATCAGGCACCGCGACCCGCTGATCGTCGACGTCAGCATCCGAGAGTTCGTCGGCGATGGCATCTACTTCTTTTCCTGGGGCGACCACATCTACATCAAGCGGCTACAGATCGCGGACGAGGACCACTTCGAGATGATCTCCGACAACTCGCGGCACAAAGACCGCATGATTCGTCGGGAAGAGACCTACATACAGGCCAGGGTCCTGCTGGTGTGGAATGCCCACCTTGTATAAACCGAAGCCCGCCCTGACCGGCGGGCTTTTGCTGAAGCTCAGAACGGTGCAGCTTCCTCGACCTGAGCCTCGCAGTCGCGCTCGACGATAAAATCATCACGCTCTTCCACGCTACTGCGCGCCCATCGCACCGTCACGCTGGCGTCATCATTGAACGTCAGCTGCAACTCTGGCGTTTCCAGCAGTTGGCCCATCACCTCCTCCCATTCCGCTTCACCGTCGGTATCCAGACGGTGCACCACTACCCAGCGCTGCGTCTGTGCGAGCGGGTGGTTGATCATTGACGATACCCGCAGGCTAAGCCGCTCTATTCCGTTCATTTCCTGGCGCTGTTGAGGTTCCGACTTTATGTGGCTTGCCATATTCTCATCCTGATAGCTGTATATTCGTACAGTACTCGGCGAAAGCTTAGCTCACCGTCAAATCCTGCGTAAAGCCCCCCACTGCGAAAAATTTCGCCTGTAGGTAATTTCCCGTGAAGCGAAATTAATTTAGCCATCAGCTATTGAACGATCTTTAGCCTGAGGCTAACTTTGTGTTCGGCCGTCGCTTGTACGGCGGCTATGCCACTCAAACCTTTTCGCCAGGAGTTCCCCATGGCCGTAGATATCAGCCACCTCACCATCGCCACGCCGGTAGCCGTCTCCTCAACCAACCCCGTTGCTCTGGAGCTGAACGGTGCTGAAGCGATTGCCCGCTTTCCCAGCATCGTGACGGTGCTCAGCGATGGCTCGATCCAGTTCTCAGCCCCAACCAAAGGTGCTTCGAGCAAAAGCACCCACAGGACACGCTGCGAATGGACGGAAACGCAAGACTGGACGCTGGCCAGCGCCCAGGATCACTGGAATCGCCAGACCATGACGCTGACCAAGGTCAACTCGGCGCAGAAGGTGGTCATCGCCCAGATGCACGTACGCGGGGATGACGGCCCGCCAGTAAAGGTGTTCTGGAACAAGGGCAACATCACACTGGGGTTTCGACGCACCTTCAACCAGACCGACCCGGTGAATTCCACAGTCCTGAAGGGGGTGCCACTGGGTGCGACGTTCCACATCAGCATTCACACCACGTCTGAAGGCGTGGTAACCGTGACGGCCGAATGCAACGGGGTATCCGCCTCGTCGGGCGATTTGCAGCTCGACAGTACCTGGGCTTCGCACCTGTTCGAGTTCCACGGCGGGGTCTACAACCAGGTCGACTACACCGACGCAACCCCCGCCGAGGACGGCTCGATCTGCATCATCAGCGAGCTCTCGCTCATCCATCGCTGAACGCCTAAGGCCAGCAGGGCATCCCGATGCCCTGCCCTAATATTGAAAGCCTGATGCCGTCCCACGCATGCAAAAAACCAGCACGGGGCTGGGCTTCTGTTAGCTGGGCTGAACAGTGTTTCTGCCTGCCGGTCACACGCCATCCCGTCCCGACGTGATGGGTGAAGAATGGGCAAAGGATTAAATATCGTTCACCTTGCGCCCTTTAGGCATAAGGCATTCGACAGCAATTCAGCCATACTCCAGAATGCATCGGTTTTTAGGGGGAAAACCCTTGCACAGCCAACGACATACCAACTTTTAGTGAGCCTCAACGTGAAAACATCCCTGTCCATCCTCAGCCTGCTGCTGTTGCTCACAGGTACCGCGACCCTTCCGTCGACTGCTGCTGCACAACCCCCGGCCCAGGTTCAACGTGACCCCTCCAAACTGCATCTGGCTTCAGGCAGCGCTCTGCTGATCGACCTGAACAGCAACCAGGAGCTGTATTCAAGCCATGCCGACCGCGTGGTGCCGATCGCTTCGGTGACCAAGCTGATGACGGCGATGGTGGTGCTGGATGCCAAGTTGCCCATGGATGAAATGCTCACCATGACCATTGCCAACAACCCGGAGATGAAAGGTGTGTACTCGCGCGTGCGCCTGGGCAGCCAGCTGGACCGCCGCGAAACCCTGCTGATTACCCTGATGTCGTCGGAAAACCGTGCGGCCAATAGCCTGGCCAACGCCTACCCCGGCGGCTATCCGGCGTTCATCAAGGCAATGAATGCCAAAGCCCGCAGCCTGGGAATGGCCCACACCCGCTATGTTGAGCCGACTGGCCTGTCGACGCAGAACGTATCCACTGCCCGCGACCTGGCCAAGCTGCTGATGGCCTCGCGCAAGTACCCCATGCTGAGTGAGCTGTCGACCACCCGCGAAAAGACCGTCGCCTTCCGCAAGCCCAACTACACCCTGGGCTTCCGTAACACCGACCACCTGGTGAACAAAAGCAACTGGGATATCAAGCTGACCAAGACCGGCTTCACCAACGAGGCCGGGCACTGCCTGGTATTGCTGACCCGCATGGATAACCGCCCGGTGGCCATGGTCATTCTCGATGCTTTCGGTAAGTACACCCACTTCGCCGATGCCAGCCGCATGCGTCAATGGCTGGAAACCGGTGCCGCCAAACCGGCACCGGCAGTGGCCATGCAGTACAAGGCCGACCGGCAGAACAAGGGGCGGTTGGCGGCCGAATGACCGCCATTTCCTGGCGCGTGCGGGCTTGTCCGCGAAACAGACAACGCGGTGGATAGCACGGGCTTCGCCCGTGTTCGCGGGTAAACCCGCGCCTACGACGGCCTGCGCCCGATCACCAATGTGTGTGTCCAACCCTGATCAGGTGTAGGAGCGGGTTTACCCGCGAATACGGTAGAGGCGGCAACGGTGAACGGCGGGTGGAAACTGGTCAGCAGGGCCGGCCCATTCGCGGGTAAACCCGCTCCTACAGCGGCCTGTGCATGTCCAGTCAGGCCGTAGCGCTAACCATCCCGCCCGCACTGCTGCCGCCCTCTTGCTGCAACAGTTCCAGCAACTGCGCCGTGGCCGCCATGATCTGCCCATTGAGGGTAGCAATGCTCGCCTGCTTGGCACCAACCGCTGCTGCTTTCGCAGCCTCGTCCATCTTGCTGTTCTGCAATGCAGCCAACTGTTTCTGTTCCTCTGCCAATTGCTTCTGCAGATCCTTGATCAATTGACGCAGCTCGCTCACAGCCTCCGACTCGCCACTGCCTTCTGTGTCGGTGGATTGCGCCGGGCTACCCGCCGACACCTTCATGCTGTCACTGCTGATGCTCAAGGGCCCCAACGCCTCACCGGCCTGTTTCGCCTGCTCACGCTCGGTTGCTGCGTTCGCGCTCAGCGTCTGCGCTGAAACACCATTGATCATCAGGTTGCTTGCCGTGATACCGCTCATGTTGATTCCCTGCCTGAAAAATTGGTCCTTGCCGTAACCAACACATCGGCCGCCTCACGCTGTTCTTTAGCCCGCTTAAATTCCCCCTCGGCTGGCTCGTTCCAACTCATGTACTTGCGCAGGAGCCGGAGCCCCGGCGGGCGTCCATATTCGACCATTCAGGGAATCGCAGCCATGAGCCAGTCTTCACAGCAGGAAACCATCAAAGACATGATCGGCGTGGGCTTCGGCCCCTCCAACCTGGCCTTGGCCATCGCCCTGGAAGAACTCGCCGAATCCCGGGGCCATGCACTCGACGCACTGTTCATCGACAAGCAGCAAGACTACCACTGGCACGGCGAGACCTTGGCTACCCAGAGCGAGTTGCAGATCTCGTTCCTCAAGGACCTGGTGTCGCTGCGTACCCCAACCAGCCCTTACAGCTTCGTCAACTACCTGCACCAGAAGCAGCGCCTGGCCGACTTCATCAACCTCGGCACCTTTTACCCCTGCCGCCTGGAGTACAACGACTACCTGCGCTGGGCCGCCGAGCATTTCGCCTCCCATGCGGTGTATGGGCAGGAAGTGTTGCGCATCGAACCGCACATGCATGCAGGCCGGGTCCAACACCTCTGCGTGATCACGCGTGACAAACAAGGCCGCGAATACAGCCGCGCCACCCGCTCAGTGGTGGTGGGCAGCGGTGGCACGCCGAAAATCCCGGAAAACTTCGGCGCCTTCAAGGACGACCCGCGAGTCTTCCACCACTCGCAGTACCTGAGCAGCCTGACCAAACTGCCGTGCACGGCTGGCAAACCCATGCGCATTGCCGTGATCGGCTCAGGCCAGAGCGCCGCCGAGGCGTTCATCGACCTCAACGACAGCTACCCGTCAGTCAAGGTCGACATGATTCTGCGCGGCTCGGCCCTCAAGCCCGCCGACGACAGCCCTTTCGTCAACGAGATCTTCTCCCCCGACTATACCGACCTGGTCTACAACGAACCGGCCGAACAGCGCAGCAAACTGCTGGGCGAATACCACAACACCAACTACTCGGTGGTCGACCTCAACCTGATCGAGCGCATCTACGGCATCCTCTACCGGCAGAAGGTTGCCCATCAGCACCGCCACAACGTGCTGTGCCGGCGCCAGGTGGAAGCGGTGGTGGCCACCCGCGAAGGCCTGGAACTGACCCTGCGCGACCTCGCCACCGGCCAGCAGCAAACCCACCGCTACGATGCCGTTATCCTCGCCACCGGTTACGAGCGCCGCTCGCACCGCGAATTGCTCGCGCCGCTGGCCGATTACCTGGAGGACTTCAGCGTCGACCGCAACTACCGCGTACTGGCCAGCCCGGACCTGCAAGCCTCGGTGTACCTGCAGGGCTTCTGCGAAAACAGCCACGGCCTGAGTGACACCCTGCTTTCGGTCCTGCCGGCACGCGCTGCGGAAATTGGCCGAGCGCTGTACCAGGACCTGGAGCAGTTGCACGAAAAGCCCCAAGCAGCCGTGGCACTGACCCGCGCCTGACCCCTCTCTACAACCAGCCATCAAGGCCGGACTGGTACCTCGTGCGCAGTCCGGTGTTTGTGCTTTGAAACATTTGCTTTCATTTTAACCTGCAGGTTTTCGATTCTCATTCGTCCTTATCAGTACAGCACTCTTTGGTTGGCACACGCTCGACCACCCATAGCAGAAGACCGTCTGATGGCCCAATCACCGAAAAAATCCAAATCCAAGCTGTGGTTCCTGGTCCACAGCTGGCTCGCCTTGCCGATCTGGTTCTTTGTCCTGATCGTCTGCTTCACCGGCATGCTCGCCGTGGTCAGCCAGGAAATCGTCTGGCTCGCCGATCCGGCTGTGCGCGCCAACAAGCCAGACGCGGACACCGAGCGCATGAGCTTTCAGCAGGTACTGGAGGCCTTGAACAAGGCCGAGCCGGACATGGTGGTGGAGCGCCTGAGCCAGCCAGATGGTTCGCACTTCGCGGTGAAAGCCAATGTCACCCTGCCTGACGGCACCCGCCCGACGCTGTATGTAAACCCCTACACCGGAACCATTCAGGGCAAGACCCCGGACTTCAACTTCGAAGCCTTCACCCGCGCCCTGCACGGCTGGTGGCTGGTGCCGTTCACCAACGGTTTCAGCTGGGGCTGGTACCTGGTCTCGCTGCTCGGCCTGCCGATGCTGGCCTCGCTGGTCACCGGCCTGGTGGTTTACAAGAAATTCTGGAAAGGCTTTTTCAAACCCGTGCGTACCGGCCATGGTTCGCGAATTTTCTGGGGTGACCTGCACCGTCTGTCCGGGGTGTGGTCAATCTGGTTCATTGCGGTCATTTCCGTCACCGGCACCTGGTTCCTGATCCAGGCGATCCTGTCTGACAACCACATCACCCTTTCCAGCCAGCCCATCGTGCCGGTGATCGCCCGTGAGGAAGTGCCACAAACGCCAGATGGCAGCCCCGCCTCGCGCATCGACCTGGATGAGGCGGCACGCCTTGCCGGGCTGGCGATCCCGGGGCTGGAAGTGACCTCCATCTCGCTCCCCGCCACTGCCTACAGCCACGTCATGCTGTCTGGCCCGGGCTGGTACCCGTTGATGTTTCAGAGTGCGTCGGTCAATCCGTACACACGCAATGTCGACAGCCAGTTCCTGATCAGCGACCGTTCGGCCCTGGAGTTCGTCACCGAGTCCATGCGCCCGCTGCACACCGGCGACTTTGGCGGTTTGCCGATCAAGCTGGTGTGGTTCTTCTTCGGCCTGATCCTCACCCTGATGGTGCTCAGCGGCCTGCTGATCTGGGCCAAGCGCACCGCCCAGGCCACCGCCGCGGCCCTCAAGCGCAGCGAGCGCGCTCCACGTGCAGCTCACAGTGAAACCACCGTGGAGATCCATTCATGAGCCAGGCCCAGGCCCTGCCCGCCAGCCCGCTGAAGCAGCTTTGGCTGAAGTGGCGTTTTCACCTGAACATCCTGCTGATCCTGATCCCGCTGGGCTTCATGCCCAAGTACTTCGCCGACGCCAGGCTGTTCCGCGGCGACGCCGGCCTTGGCGCCAACGTGATCAGTGACATCCAGGTCGGCCCTTACAGCCTCGACCTTGCGGAACTGCGTGACGAGGCGCCACACGCCGACGGCCCCGCCGGCTACTTCAAATCGTTCAATGCATCGCTGTGCAAGGCCTGCATAAAAAACGTCAAGGCAGCCTACCTGCGCATCGGCAAGCCAAGAAGCCTGCGCGCCGCCGGCACCATTTTCTTCGGTGCACCTTACAACATGGGCACCTCGTTGCCGATTCCGCCGCGTACCAAACCCGACGCGCACATCTGGATCACCCTGGAAGGCTGGGACGGCAGCATGCACCAGGCGTCGATCCCCCTGGCCAAGGTATCGCCAGCCACTGTGGCATGGCTCGAGAAACAAGGAGAAAACAAATGAATCACCGGATGCGCACCCTGGCGCTGCCCTTGCTGGTACTAGTCGCCGGCCCTGCGCTGGCGCACAACCCGATGTGCGAATGCGAAGAACTGGCCAGCGGCCAGGTCAAGTGCACCGGCGGTTTCTCGGACGGCAGCGGTGCCCCCGGAGTGACCCTGGACGTGATCGGTTATGACGAACAGGTGCTGGTCGGCGGCAAGCTTGGCGACGACTCGACGCTGACCTTCAAACGCCCGGACGGCGAATTCTACGTGCTGTTCGATGCTGGCCCCGGGCACGTGGTGGAAGTGGACTACGCCGATATCGCCCAGCCATGAGCCGCGCCCACGTCATTCGCCCGGCCGGTGCCGGGCACGAAACCCTGTACGTGCTGCTGGCAAGCTTGCTGATCGTGGTGCTCGCCGCCAGCGTGGTGCTGCTGCGCGGTGAGCGCGAGGACGAACAGGCCATCGCCAGCCACCAGATCGACGCCCGCCGCGACCTCACCGCCGCCGAGCAAGGCCTGTACACCGACCTGCGGGTAGCCTTCGACGAGATCCAGCTCCTGCGCGAAGAAAACGCCGTCACGCCCAGCGTAAAGGCCCTGGCCGAAGAAGGCCTGCCGCCGTTCGTGGTCGATGCCGGCAGCCAAAGCCGTGGCGGCCACCAATGGTCATGGCTGGAACCCGGCGCCTACCTGGGCCGCAGCCAGGCCCCGGAAGTGGCCGGCAGCCTGCTGCTGATCCTGCCACCCGACAGCACAGGCCAAGCCGATATCTGGCTGCGCCGCGACAGCGCCGCCGTGATCCCGGACGACCTCGGCCAGGCCGCCCTGATCGCGGCTGGCTGGCAACAAGTGGTCAGCCACTACGACGCCGGGGTCACCCGCGAACACCGTCACTGAACCCAAGGACCCGCCCATGTTTCGCTCCGCCCTCGCCCTGCTCCTGTCCCTTGCCCTGCCGGCAATGGCCCTGGCCGATAACAGCAAGCCGCTGCGAATCGGCATCACCCTGCACCCCTACTACAGCTACGTGAGCAATATTGTCGGCGACAAGGCCGAGGTGGTTCCCCTGATTCCGGCGGGCTTCAACCCGCACGCCTACGAGCCGCGGGCCGAGGACATCAAGCGCATCGGCACGCTGGACGTGGTGGTGCTCAACGGTGTTGGCCATGACGATTTCGCAGACCGCATGATCGCCACCAGCGAAAAACCCGACATTGCCACTATCGAAGCCAATCAGAACGTGCCGCTGTTGGCGGCCACTGGCATCGCCGCGCGCGGTGCCGGCAAGGTGGTCAACCCGCACACCTTTCTGTCGATCAGCACCACCATCGCCCAGGTGAACAACATCGCCCGTGAACTGGGCAAACTCGACCCGGACAACGCCAAGTTGTACACGCAAAACGCCCGTGCCTACGCCAAGCGCCTGCGCGCCCTGCGTGCCGAGGCCCTGGCCAAGGTCACCGAAGCCCCTGGCGCAACGTTCCGGGTCGCCACCATCCATGCTGCCTATGACTACCTGGTGCGCGACTTCGGTCTGGAGGTGACCGCCGTCGTCGAGCCGGCCCATGGCATCGAGCCCAGCCCGGCGCAGCTGAAAAAAACCATCGACCAGCTCAAGGCACTGGACGTGCGGGTGATCTTCTCGGAAATGGACTTCCCGTCGGCCTATGTCGAAACCATTCAGCGTGAGTCCGGCGTACGCCTGTATCCGTTGACGCATATCTCCTACGGCGATTACACCAAGGACAAGTACGAGGTGGAAATGAAGCGCAACCTGGACACCGTGGTCCGCGCCATTCAGGAGAACCGCGCATGACCGCTGCCGCCAAGCGGGTGACAGCCTGCGGGCCGCGCATCGAGTTCACTGGCATCGACCTGACCTTAGGGCGTACGCGCATCCTCGAACAGGTCAGTTTCAGCGTGGCAGCAGGCAGCGTGCACGCCATCGTCGGCCCCAACGGCGGCGGCAAGAGCTCGTTGATCAAGACCCTGCTCGGGCAGATGCCACACCAGGGCCAGCTGACCTTGCATTGGCCTGGTGAGCGCGAAGTGATTGGCTACGTGCCGCAGGCACTGGAGTTCGACCGCGGCCTGCCTATGACCGTGGACGACTTCATGGCCGCCATGTGCCAGCGCCGCCCGGCCTTCCTCGGCCTGTCGCGGCGCGTGAAGCCAGCCATTGATGCAGCCTTGGTTCAGGTTGGCATGCTCGACAAACGCACGCGGCGCATGGGTGCACTGTCCGGCGGTGAGCGCCAGCGCGTGCTGCTGGCCCAAGGCCTGATCCCCGAGCCGCAGTTGCTGGTGCTGGACGAACCGATGTCGGCCCTCGATGAAGCCGGAATCCAGGTGTTCGAACAGTTATTGCAGGGCTGGCGCCAGGCCGGCACTACCGTTCTATGGATCGAGCATGACCTGGAAGCCGTGTTGCGTCTGGCGGACCGGGTAACAGGCCTGAACCGCCAAGTGCTGTTCGATGCGCCGCCTGCCCAGGCCCTGACCCCGGAGCGCCTGCTCGGCCTGTTCTCCGTTCACCCGCGTAGCGAGAGCCTTGCCTGATGAGTTTTGAAATCTTTCGCCAAACGGTCCAGGACTGGGCCACTTCCGGCTATCTGCCCGAGGCGCTGGCCTACGGCTTCGTGGTCAACGCCCTGTTGGCCGGCCTGATGATCGGCCCGGTGTTGGGCGGCCTGGGTACCTTGGTGGTGGTCAAGCGCTTTGCCTTCTTCTCCGAAGCGGTCGGCCATGCGGCGCTGACCGGCGTGGCCATCGGTATCCTGCTGGGTGAGCCCTATACCGGCCCTTACGGCAGCCTGTTCGGCTACTGCCTGCTGTTCGGCATCCTGCTCAACTTCCTGCGCAACCGTACCGGGCTGTCGCCGGACACACTGATTGGCGTGTTCCTGTCGGTGTCGCTGGCGCTGGGCGCCAGCCTGCTGCTGATGCTGGCAGGCAAGATCAACGTGCACATCCTCGAAAACGTGCTGTTCGGCTCGGTGCTGACCGTTAGCGCCCAGGACTTGCTCGTGCTGGGCATCGTCGCGGTGCTGGTGCTGGCCTTGGCGCTGCCGCTGTACAACCGCATCATGCTGGCCAGTTTCAACCCGCAGCTGGCGGCTGTGCGCGGGGTGGCGGTGAAGACCCTGGACTATCTGTTCGTGGTGCTGGTGACGTTGGTGACCGTGGCTGCGGTGAAGGTGATCGGGGCCATCCTGGTCGGTGCGCTGCTGGTCATCCCGGCCGCCGCCGCTCGCCTGGTCAGCCAGTCGCTCAAGGGCTTTTTCTTCCTGTCGGTGCTGATTGCCACCATCAGTACCCTGTTCGGCATCCTGCTACCGATCGTTTTCGACCTGCCGGTGCCGTCAGGGGCCGCGATCATCCTGGTCGCCGGCATCTGCTTTGCCCTGGCCGCCCTGGCCCGCGCACTCGTTCCTCGCCTGCAAGGAAACCCGGCATGAACTTCAAACACCTGACCCTGGCGCTGGCACTGGCCGGCCTGCCGTCCCTGTCTTTCGCCACGCAAGTGCTGACGACCCTGCCCGTCACCCATAGCCTGGCCAGCGCCCTGCTCGACGGCACTGCGGTGCAGCTCCAGCAGGCAGCACCGGCCAACCTGCCTGCCAGCCGCCAACCGTCGTATTTCAGCGGGCGAGGTGGCGCAGGCCTGCACAAGGCCGCCCAGCAGGCAGATGCGGTGATCGCCGTGCGTTCGATCTGGCGCGACGACCCGCTGTACCCGATGGCCCGGCGCAGCAATATCCGCATTGTCGAGATCGATGCCGCACGACCGGTGGATGGCGCCCTGCCGGGCATTGCGGTGAGCGGTGACGATGCCTATGGCGCTTACCCCTGGCTCAACCCGACCAACCTCGGGCGCATGGCCGACGTGGTGGCCAATGACCTGGAGCGCCTGGCGCCTAACGACAAGGCAAAGATCCAGGGCAACCTGGCAGGGCTCAAGCGCCAATTGCTGGAGCTTTCGGCCAGCAGCCAGACGCGGCTGGCCAAAGTCGACAACCTGACGGTGGTGAGCCTGTCGGAGAGGCTGGGGTATCTGGTCAACGGGTTGAACCTGGATGCGGTCGAGCAGCCACTGCCGGCCGAATGGGATGCGGCCGCCCTCAAGGCGCTGGGGGAGAACCTGAAGGCGCAGGACGTGGCGCTGGTGCTGGACCATCGTCAGCCGGACGCGGCAGTGGCCGAGGTAATCAAGGCGGCCGGGGCCAAGCTGGTGGTGGTGGAGAGTGACCCTGAAGATGCAATTGCGGGGCTCAAAGCCAGCGTTGACCAGGTGGTTGGGGCATTGGGCGAGCGCTGATCGGACAGGCCCACGCGGTGGATGGCACGGGCTTCGCCCGTGTTCGCGGGCAAGCCCGCTCCTACATTGGACACGCGTCAGTGGTTGGGCGCAGGCCGTCGTAGGATCGGGTTCACCCGCGAAAGGGCCGGGCCTGCTGGCCAATCTCCACCCGCCAATCACCATTGCCGCCGCCACCGTATTCGCGGGTAAACCCGTTGAACGGTTGCTGCCAGGCTAACGCTTCATGCACCGCTGATAACGCTCATCCACCCGCCCAGCAAACCAGGCCGTGGTCAGCTTGCGGGTAATCTTCGGGCTCTTCAGCTCGATGCCCGGTAGCACTGCGCGGGGCACCGGTTTGCCGGCTTTGGCATCCGCCAGGGCGAACACCCCGCTGTACAGCTTGCTGTCCTCGAACGCCAGGCTGTCGGCCTCCTCCAGCTGGCTTCGGATCTGCGGGTTACGCAGCCCAAGCTTCACCCCCAGCTTGCGCGCGGCTAGTTCAGTCGTCCCCGGCATGATCGCCCCTGGCGCCACCAGGTCGCCGTCCAGTGCCAACTTCACCCCCGTGACCTTGCTCAACGCCGCCTGGAATGCCGCATTGCGGCTGGCGTACCAGCCCGCGTTGAAATCGGCGAAACGGTAAAGCTGGCGCTCGTAGTTGGCCGGGTAGCCCAACAGGTGGGCAATACCAAAGTACATGCCGCCGCGCCGGCTGAACACTTCCTGGCGAATCGTGCCTTCATGGCTGTAGGGGTAATCCCTTGCATGCTTTTCGGCAAAATCGATGCTGACCTGCATCGGCCCGCCGGTGTGCACCGGATTCAGCCCGTCCAGCAAGGTCTTGCCCAGCGGCAGGCGTGCAGCGACTTCGTCGTACAGTTCACTCAACTGTTTTTCGCTGCGCACCGTCTGCAACCGCTGCTGGTAGCTCTGGCCGTTGCCCGACGGCGTCTTCAGCGCACCGTCAACCAGCAGTTTGGGAATATGCAGGCGCGCAGCGCGGCGGTCGATCTCCTGGCGGGCGATACGCCCAAGGTTGGGCACCTGCGGGTCCGCAGTGAAGGTCGACTCCTGTTCGGTCACCGCCAGCACTGCACACAGGTTACTTTTACTGGGCGCTATGCGCTGGGCTTCGAAGGCTGCCTGGATATCGTTGGCCCAACCCTCGCGGTCCTTGACCTGGGCGGGTAACAGCCGCAACAGCTGCGCACGGATTTTGGCCGGGTCCGCTTCGGGCGCTTCTTCGCGGCGCCCGGCGCAGCCTTGCAACAGCGCCAGGGCCATCACCGAAATGGCCAGTAACCGGCCGTTCAGGGCTGTTCACCGACCAGATAGGTTTTGCTGATGTGGCGGAACTGCGGGTGCCCGGCACTGCCCATCAATTCGAACAGCACCATCTCGCGGGTCACTACCTGCGCGCCGGCGGCACGCATGCGCGCCAGGCCTGCGGCCTTGCTGGCCGAGGTGCGGCTGTCGCAGGCATCCTCGACCACAAACACTTGCTTGCCCAGCGCCAGCAGGCCGAGCACGGTCTGCAGCACACAGACATGGGTTTCCATGCCGCAGACGATCACCTGCTCGCGCGCCATCAAACTGGCCGGCAGGCACTCGGCAGCCACACAGGAAAAGTGACTTTTTTCCACCACTTCGGCTGCCGGCGCTGCGGCCAGCAGTTCGGCCAGGGTATGGCCCAGGCCTTTGGGGTACTGCTCGGAAATCACCGTCGGCAGCGCCAGCTCGGCAGTCGCCGCCAGCAACCAGCGGGCCCGCGCCCGAGTGCCTTCGGGGTCGCTCATGGCACCGATCAGTTTTTCCTGGATGTCGACGACCAGTAGCGTGGCCTTGAGTGGATCGATCAGCATTGTCTGCCTCTTGCCTGGGAAAAACCCTAGCCTCCCCCAGGCAAGCGGTGACGTCAATCAGGCGGACAGCCGAAGCGGCTGCAGCGACGCGGTCAGCGCAGCGAGCACACGGTCTTCCTGCTCATGGATGAAAAAATGACCACCCGGGAACATCTGCAGCGAGAACGCGCCGTGGGTTTCACAGCGCCATGCCTGCAGTTGCTCATCGCTGGCCCGGTCATCCACGCCACCCAGCACATGCAGTGGGCACTGCAACGCCGCTCGCTGCCGGTATGTGTAAGTGCCGCACAACAGAAAATCGGCGCGCAAGGTCGGCAAGGTCAGGCTCATCAGCTCAGCGTTGGCCAGCACTTCCTCAGGCGTACCTTGCAGCGCGCGCAACTCGCTGATCAGCTCGGCGTCGCTCTTGGGCTCGCGCCAGTTGTTGCCGTCGTAGTCCTCACGCCGGGTAGGTGCCGCGGTGCCGCAGGCGAACAAGGCCAGCGGCGCCGGGCAGCCCAATGCCTGCAGCTCATGGGCCAGCTCGAAGGCCAGCAGAGCGCCCAGGCTGTGGCCGAGCAGCGCATAAGGAGCGCTTGCCGCCAGTCGCTGCTCGCTGGCCAGTTGCCGAGCCAGCACTTGCATGTCGGTGTGCAGCGACTCGGCCATGCGCGCCCCCCGCCCAGGCAACTCTACCGGGCGTACCTGCAACCATGCCGGCAGCTTGCGCCGCCAGCGGCTGTAGACCATGGCGCTGGCCCCGGAGTACGGCAGGCACAGCAGGTTCAGCACGGTCACTGGGCGGCAGCTTCAGCCATTTTCTGGCGCAGGCTCAACGGGCGCATGTCGGTCCAGACTTCATCGATGTAGGCTAGGCAGTCCTTCTTCAGGCCGCTTTTGCCCACGGCACGCCAGCCGTTGGGGATGGCTTTGTAGTCGGGCCAGATCGAGTATTGCTCTTCGTGGTTGACCACTACCTGGAACTGGATATCGTCGCGGTCGAAAACGGAAGTCATTGCCTGTCTCCTTAAATGATGATGCCGCTGCGCGCCTGGCGCAGGGTGGCTTTCAAGTAGACGTAGCAAGCGTTGTAAAAATTAACGGAACTGACGCGCCCCTGTGTGGGAGCGACCGGTGCTGGTATCAACGCTCAGGTATCGCGCAACAGGTCATGCGTATCGAGCAACCGGAACGCAACCTGCGGATTACGCTCCAGCCCGCGCCGGATTGCCGCCGGGATAGACTGCCGGGTCTTGCGACACAGCCCGGGTTGCTCGTCCAGCTCGATGACGATGCCGCGCATGGTCCGTACCTCGTTGTAACCGGGGGCGATGTGCACGCGGATGCCGAGGTTTTCGTACAGGCGCTGCTGCAGACGTTGAAGGTCTTCCAGGTCCCTCAGGTTTTCCAGCCGTTCGAGCAGGCGTTTTTCTTCCTGCCGGGTCAGCAAGAGGATGCGCTGGGCGGCCTGCGGATGGTCGGCCAATTGCTCGCGGCCGCAGACGCAGGCGCCAGGGGGGCAAGGTTGGCGTAAAGGAACGGGCGTACTCATAGGGCAAGCATAGCCTGTACCGACCGTCAGAGCTGCGCCAGCCGCGTACGCAGGAAGCTGACAAAACCCTGCACCGGCCGCGCCACCTGCCGGTGCTGCGGATACACCGCCGAGAGCTGCAGCGCGGGCGGGCGCCACTCATCCAGAACCGTCACCAGTTGCCCCTCCGCCAACGCCTGCCCAACGATAAAGGTCGGCAGGTAAGTGACCCCCATCCCGGCAATCGCAGCCCCCCGCAGCAACTCGCCATTGTTCGCCCGCATGCGCCCGGTCACCTGAATTGCCTGGGTTTTGCCACCTTTGTGGAATTGCCACTGCACCTGCCGCGAATGCCCATAGGGCAGACAATCATGCGCGGCGAGCTCATCCGGTTTTCCCGGCGCTCCTCGTGCTTGCAAATACGCCGGGCTCGCACAGTAGACCCGCTCGACACTGGCGATACGCCGGGCAATCAGGCTGGAGTCCTCCAATGCACCAATCCGCAGCGCCAGGTCATAGCCTTCACCAATCAGGTCCACGGCGCGGTCGCTCAGGTCTACTTCTACATCAACCTGGGGGTGCAACTGCAGAAACTCGGTCAGCAGGCAACCCAGGTGCGCCATGGCAAACGACAGCGGCGCGCTGAGGCGCAAGGTGCCGCGCAGGACCTGGGCCTGGCCGCTGATGTCGTGTTCGACCTGCTGCACTTCACCCAGCAGGCGCAGGGCCGACTGGTAGTAGTGCTGCCCCAGTGGCGTGGCATCGAGGCGCCGGGTGGAGCGGTTGAGCAGGCGCACGCCCAGGCGCTCTTCAAGCTGCATCAGACGCCGGCTGACCGATTGCTTGGACATGCCCAGACGGTCGGCGGCAGCGGTGAAACTACCGGCCTCCATCACCTGGGCAAAGATCCGCATGTCTTCGTAAGGGTTCATTGTCTCGCTCTTGCTGACAGTCAAACACTTTATAGCGGCTTTTTCCCACGAGTGCATCTGCCTAATCTACGCACAAGTCGCAGCGATGGCCCCTCAGGCCAGGCAAGACGCCCACTACCAACACTTGCACAGAAAAGGATTCGCTCATGAACATTGTCCACAAAGCCCTCACCGCCTCCCTCCTGGCCCTGTCCGTTTCCAGTGCCTTCGCCGCAGGCAGCCCTGGTGTCGAACAACACACCCAGGCCTTCCTCGAAGCCCTGGAGAAAGGGGGTGGCAAGCCGCTGGAACAGCTCACACCAAACGACGCCCGCGCGGTACTGACCGGCGCCCAGGCCTCGGTAAAGGTCGACCTCTCGGGGATCGAAGTGAAGGAACGCACGATTCAGGCCAATGGCCAGTCGATCAAGCTGCAAGTGGTACGCCCGACTAATGTCAAAGGTGATCTGCCGGTGTTCATGTTCTTCCACGGCGGCGGCTGGGTGCTGGGCGACTTCCCGACCCACCAACGACTGATCCGCGACCTGGTGGTCGGCTCGGGTGCAGTGGCGGTCTATGTGGACTACACCCCGTCACCGGAAGCGCACTACCCGACGGCGATCAACCAGGCGTACGCCGCGACTCGCTGGGTGGCCGAGCATGGCAAGGAGATCGGCGTGGATGGCAAGCGCCTGGCTGTAGCCGGCAACAGCGTTGGCGGTAACATGGCGGCGGTGGTTGCACTCAAGGCCAAAGAGGCCGGCACCCCTGCCCTGCGCTTCCAGCTGCTGCTGTGGCCGGTGACCGATGCCAGCTTCGAGACAGCATCGTACAAGCAGTTTGCCGAAGGACACTTCCTGACCACCGGGATGATGAAGTGGTTCTGGAACAACTACACCGTTGATGCAAAGGCGCGGGCGCAGATCTACGCCTCGCCGCTGCGGGCGTCCGCCGAACAGCTGAAGGGCTTGCCACCGGCCCTGGTGCAAACGGCTGAGTTCGATGTGCTTCGGGATGAAGGTGAGGCGTATGCCCGCAAGTTGAATGCGGCGGGCGTGACAGTAACCTCGGTGCGCTACAACGGAATGATTCATGACTATGGGCTGCTCAACCCGTTGAGCCAAGTGCCGGCAGTAAAGGCGGCGCTGCGGCAGGCGGGCAACGAACTTAAAGTGCATCTGCAGTGAGGCAATGAGCAATAGACCCGCCTGGGCGGGTCTTTTGCTTCTATTTGCGGAAACGGCCCGCAGGCTTCAATGAATCTGCCATCGGTGCGGCAGGTCCGGCCCTTTCGCGGGTAAACCCGCTCCTACACAGGCCACCACAAACGTCAAATTCTGTGGTGGCCTGTGTAGGAGCGGGTTACCCGCGAAAGGGCCGGCAAATCCTGCTCAGGGCTCAAACCCTTCCACAATGATCACCTCAGCCTTCGCCACCCCTTGGCGATGACTGCATGCCTCTTGGTACAGCGCGGAGCGGTAACAGGCGACGGCCTGCGCGTACGAATCGAACTCGATCACCACACTACGCTGAGGCGTAGCCCTCCCTTCCATCGCCTCGCTGCGCCCGCCACGGGCCAGGAAGCGCCCGCCGAATGCCTTGAAGGCAGCCGGGGCGCGCTGGGTGTATTGCTGGTACTGCTCGGGGTCGGTCACGTCCACATGGGCGATCCAGTAGGCCTTCATGTGCAGCTCTCCTGTTACGGCGATATTTGTGTATGATGGTATACCATAAAATTCACCCCACCACAGTGAGCGTGCACCATGGCTTTCAACACCATCGAGGAACTTCTCGAGGACTACCGGCAAGGCAAGATGGTCCTGCTGGTGGATGACGAGGACCGGGAAAACGAAGGCGACCTGTTGATCGCCGCCGAGCGCTGCGACGCCCAGGCCATCAACTTCATGGCCCGCGAGGCGCGCGGTCTGATCTGCCTGACCTTGACCGACGATCACTGCCAGCGCCTGGGCCTGGAGCAGATGGTTCCGGCCAACGGTAGCGTGTTCAGCACCGCGTTCACCGTGTCGATCGAGGCGGCCACCGGGGTCACCACCGGCATTTCCGCCGCAGACCGGGCACGCACCGTGGCAGCGGCCATGGCCCCCAACGCCCGCCCCGAAGACCTGGTACAACCTGGCCACATTTTCCCCCTGCGGGCACGCGAAGGCGGCGTGCTGACCCGTGCCGGCCACACCGAAGCCGGCTGCGACCTGGCACGCCTGGCCGGCTTCAGTCCGGCCTCGGTCATCGTTGAAGTGCTGAACGACGACGGCACCATGGCCCGTCGCCCCGACCTGGAAGTGTTCGCCGCCCGGCATGGCATCAAGATTGGCACCATCGCCGACCTGATCCACTATCGCCTGAGCACCGAGCAGACCATCAAGCGCATCGGCGAGCGCGAGCTACCGACCGTGCATGGCACCTTCCGCCTGGTCACGTATGAAGACCGCATCGAAGGTGGCGTGCACATGGCCATGGTCATGGGCGACATTCGCCGCGAACAGCCGACCCTGGTGCGGGTGCATGTGATTGACCCGCTGCGCGACCTTGTGGGTGCCGAGTACGCCGGCCCCGCCAACTGGACGCTGTGGGCGGCGCTGCAGAAGGTGGCTGAGGAAGGTACTGGCGTGGTGGTGATCCTGGCCAACCACGAATCCTCCCAGGCCTTGCTTGAGCGTGTGCCACAACTGACCCACCCTGTGCGGCCCTATCAACGTGGCCAGTCCAAGGTGTATTCCGAAGTGGGCACCGGGGCGCAGATTCTGCAGGACCTTGGCGTGGGCAAGCTGCGTCACCTGGGGCCGCCGCTGAAATACGCGGGGCTGGCGGGGTATGAGCTGGAAGTGGTGCAGAGCATCCCGTTCGAGCCCGGGATTGCAGGTTGATATACGGTCCCTGTGGAAACGGGCAAGCCCACGAAGCAGACACCGCGGGGCATGGCACGGGCTTCGCCCGTGTTCGCGGGCCCGCCCGCTCCCACAGAGACCGCGCAAGCTTTTAGACCCTGTTCAAATCAATTTCCCCGATCAGCAACGGGCCCGTGCCTGAAGGCAGAGTGATGGCCGGTCGCCCCATACCTCTTGCCAAAATCTTGGAATACCATAATATGATATCCCGTAGACCTTGAGTCTTCAGGCCGGCACCTACAATTAAAAACGGCCATCAGAACACTTTGTTTTAGCTGCTCCCCGAACATTATTGGCGGGCGCACCAAAAGCCCCGCCTCGAATAACAAAAGCAACGAGGGCGTAACCATGCTGTTAAGCAAACGTGTAACCGCAGTGCTGTCCGCCAGCCTGCTGACCCTGGCATGTCAGGCCGCCCAGGCCGCCGACAGCCTCAACTTCGTCAGCTGGGGCGGTACGACCCAGGACGCCCAGAAAGAAGCGTGGGCAGTACCGTTCACCAAAGCCACGAACATCAAGGTCGTGCAGGACGGTCCCACCGACTACGGCAAGCTCAAGGCCATGGTCGAGAGCGGTAACGTGCAGTGGGACGTGGTCGACGTCGAAGCCGACTTTGCCCTGCGTGCCGCCAGCGAAGGCCTGCTCGAACCCCTCGACTTCAACCAGATCAAGCGCGACAAGATCGACCCACGCTTCGTCTCCGACCATGGCGTCGGCTCATTCTTCTTCTCCTTCGTGCTCGGCTACAACGAAGGCAAGCTCGGGGCCAACAAGCCGGTGGACTGGACCGCGCTGTTCGACACCAAGGCCTACCCCGGCAAGCGAGCCCTGTACAAATGGCCCAGCCCCGGCGTGCTGGAACTGGCCCTGCTGGCCGACGGCGTAGCCCCTGACAAGCTGTACCCGCTGGACCTGGACCGCGCCTTCAAGAAGCTCGACACCATCAAGAAAGACATCGTCTGGTGGGGCGGTGGCGCCCAGTCACAGCAGTTGCTGGCCTCAGGTGAAGCCTCGCTCGGCCAGTTCTGGAATGGCCGTGTCTACGCCCTGCAGCAAGACGGTGCACCGGTGGGTGTGAGCTGGAAGCAGAACCTGGTCATGGCCGACTTCCTGGTCATCCCCAAAGGCGCCAAGAACAAGGAAGCGGCCATGAAATTCCTGGCCAACGCCAGCAGCGCCGAGGGCCAGGCCGAATTCGCCAACAAAACCGCCTACGCGCCGGTCAACGTCGACAGCGTGGCCAAACTGGACAAAGACCTCGCGCCAAACCTGCCAACTGCCTACGCCCAGGACCAGGTCACCCTCGACTTCGCCTACTGGGCCAAGAACGGTCAAGCCATCGCGGCCCGCTGGAATGAGTGGTTGGTCAAATGAAAGTCGCCATCAACGCCCTGCACAATGCGCAAGGCACCCCCACGGGTGCTGGCGCCCCGGGCACCGCCCCGCGCCGCGCAAGCCTGAGCCAGCGCTGGAAAGGCAGCCGCAACCTGCTGCCCGCCCTGCTGTTCCTTGGCGTGTTCTTCTTCGCCCCGCTGGTCGGCCTGCTGCTGCGCGGGGTGCTGGAGCCAACGCCAGGGCTGGGTAACTACGAGCAGCTGTTCGCCAACTCGGCCTATGCACGGGTGCTGTTCAACACCTTCTCGGTGGCCGGCGTGGTTACCCTGATCAGCGTGCTGCTGGGCTTCCCGCTGGCCTGGGCAATCACCCTGGTGCCCAAGGGCTGGGGCCGCTGGCTGCTGAACATCGTGCTGCTGTCGATGTGGACCAGTCTGCTGGCGCGCACCTACTCGTGGCTGGTGCTGCTGCAGAGCTCGGGCGTGATCAACAAGGCGTTGATGGCCATGGGCATCATCGATGCCCCGCTGGAAATGGTGCACAACCTCACCGGCGTGGTAATCGGCATGAGCTACATCATGATCCCGTTCATCGTGCTGCCACTGCAGGCGACCATGCACGCCATCGACCCGATGGTGCTGCAGGCAGGTTCGATCTGTGGTGCCAGCCCGTGGACCAACTTCTGGAAGGTGTTCCTGCCGCTGTGCCGCTCGGGGCTGTTCTCCGGGGCGCTGATGGTGTTCGTGATGTCGCTCGGTTACTACGTCACCCCGGCGCTGCTGGGGGGCGCGCAGAACATGATGCTGCCTGAATTCATCATCCAGCAGGTGCAGTCGTTCCTCAACTGGGGCCTGGCCAGCGCCGCTGCCGCACTGCTGGTGGCGATCACCCTGGTGCTCTTCTACCTGTACCTGAAGCTGCAGCCGGAATCCCCGGTTGGCAACGCGAGGTAAACCGCCATGCTCCTGTCTCCCAATGCCATGGGCCGCCCGCTGCGTACGGGCCTGTACCTGACCACCGGGGTCATCGCGGCTTTCCTGCTGCTGCCGGTGGTCTTCATTGTGTTGCTGTCATTCGGCTCGTCACAGTGGCTGGTGTTCCCGCCACCGGGCTGGACCTTCAAGTGGTACGGCCAGTTTTTCTCCAACCCGGAGTGGATGGACGCCGCACTGGCCAGCCTGAAGGTGGCCGTGCTGACCACCATCGCCGCCGTGCTGCTGGGCCTGCCCAGCGCATTCGCCCTGGTGCGTGGCCGCTTCCCGGGCCGCGAGCTGCTGTACGGGCTGTTTACCATGCCGATGATCGTGCCGCTGGTGATCATTGCCGTGGCGGTATACGCACTGTTCCTCAAGCTAGGTTACACCGGCACGCTGTTCGCCTTCGTGGTCAGCCACGTGATCGTCGCCCTGCCGTTCACGATCATCTCGATCATCAACTCGCTGAAGCTGTTCGACCAGTCGATCGAAGATGCTGCGGTGATCTGCGGTGCATCACGCCTGCAGGCCATTTTCAAGGTCACGTTCCCGGCCATCCGCCCCGGCATGATCGCCGGTGGCCTGTTCGCTTTCCTGGTGTCCTGGGATGAAGTGGTGCTGAGCGTGATGATGGCCAGCCCCGACCTGCAGACCCTGCCAGTGAAGATGTGGACCACCTTGCGCCAGGACCTTAGCCCGGTCATCGCCGTGGCTTCGACCTTGCTGATCGGCCTGTCGTTGCTGGTCATGTTCATTGCCGCCGCCTTGCGCCGGCGCACCGAAAACGCCTGAGCGCGGAGAAAACAACAATGAGTGCAGTGATCAAAGACAACGCGCACGGCAAAACCCTGGTCAGCCTGCGCGGCCTGAACAAGCACTACGGCGACTTCACCGCCGTGGACAACCTCGACCTGGAGATCCAGGACGGCGAGTTCCTGACCTTCCTCGGTTCCAGCGGCTCGGGCAAGTCCACCACCCTGTCGATGCTGGCCGGCTTCGAAACACCCAGCAGCGGCGAGATCCTGGTCGACGGCCAGTCGCTGGTCAACGTGCCGCCGCACAAGCGTGACATCGGCATGGTGTTCCAGCGCTATTCGCTGTTCCCGCACCTGAACGTGCGCGACAACATCGCCTTCCCGCTGGCCATCCGCAAGCTCAATGCTGCCGAAACCAGCAAGCGCGTCGAGGCCATGCTCAAGCTGGTTCAACTGGAGAAGTTCGCCCACCGCAAGCCGTCACAGATGTCTGGCGGCCAACAGCAGCGCGTGGCGATTGCCCGGGCGCTCGTGTACGAGCCACGCATCCTGCTGATGGACGAGCCGCTTGGCGCGCTGGACAAGAAGCTGCGTGAAGACCTGCAGGACGAACTGCGCCAGCTGCACCGCCGCCTGGGCATCACCATCGTCTACGTCACCCACGACCAGGAAGAAGCCATGCGCCTGTCGCAGCGCATCGCCATCTTCAGCCACGGCAAGATCGTCGGCCTGGGCACCGGGTACGACTTGTACCAGAATCCGCCGAATGCCTTTGTTGCGTCGTTCCTGGGCAACTCCAACTTCCTGCGGATCAAGGCCAGCAGCAATGGCGCAGGCAGCTTCGAGGGCCAACCAGTGGCCATCCGCCTCACCCCAGGCCTGGCCGCCGAGCAGGATGCGCTGATCATGGTGCGTCCGGAAAAAGCCCTGGCCCTGACCGCCGAACAAGCGGCGCGCGAGCCATTGCCGGCAGGCTGGAACGAGGTCAGTGCCAAGGTGGGCGAAGTGCTGTTCCTGGGTGAAAGCCAGACCTGTCATGTGGTGACTGCAGGGGGTACCGAGCTGACGGTGAAGGCCCTGTCGGCCGCGGGCATGCCGATGCAGCCGGGCGACAGCGTGAAGGTGCGTTGGGCAGTGGCCGACGCTTGCATTTATACCGAATGGGCCGAGAGCGACCTGAGCAAGTCGGCCGGGGCACATTAACCTCTTCAGCGTTGCAGCGCCTGCCAGATCGAGCGCCGCCCGCGCGGCGCACGATCGGGCAGGCGCTGCACGCTGGAAGGTGTACGCCCCCGTCACATTATCATCACGCCACTGTCGTAATCTGCCGGCCAACACTGTGCCATAGGCCACCCGGCATGCTCCGCCTGCTTGTCTTGCTGCTCACCTTGCTTCCACTAGCGACCTTGTCTGAGCCCCTGCATCTGCGTGTCCAAGGCTCCAACACCATCGGCGCGGCCTTGATACCGGCGCTGGTGCAGGGGCAATTGCGCGCGCAGCAGGCCACCGCCATCGAACAACGGCCAGGCAAGGTCGCCAACGAGCGGGTGATTACCGCCCGCGACGTGCATGGTCAGCCCTTGCGCATCGACATTGCCGCCCACGGTTCAAGCACAGGCTTTGTCGCGCTGGGCCGTGGCGAGGCTGACCTGGCCGCCGCCTCGCGACCGATCAACGACAGTGAAGTGCGCCAGTTGCAGGCGCTGGGCGACCTGCGCGCAGCCGGCGCTGAGCAAGTGATCGGCCTCGACGGCGTCGCGGTCATCGTCCACCCCGACAACCCAATACCCCAACTGGACACCCGGCAACTGGCGCAGATTTTCTCCGGGCAGATCCAGCGCTGGGAACAACTGGGCATACCTGGCGGGGCCATTCATCTGTATGCCCGTGACGACCGTTCCGGCACTTTCGAGACCTTCAAGGCGCTGGTGCTGGAACCTCAGCACGGCGAACTTTCGGCCAAGGCCAGGCGCTTCGAGTCCAGCGACAAACTGGCGCAACGCGTGGGTACCGACCGCCAGGCCATCGGTTTCAGCAGCCTGGCCGCCGTACACGGGGCCAAGGTGCTGGCGGTGGCCGAAGGCGACGCGCCGGCCATGCTGCCAGAGCGTGCACGTGTGGCCAGCGAGGACTACCCGCTCTCACGGCGCCTGTACTTTTACCTGCCGGCCAACCCCAAGCCCCAGGCCAAGGCCCTGGTCGATTTCGCTCAGAGCCCGGCCGGCCAGGCGATCATCGCCCAGCAGGGTTTCGTTTCGCAGCAGATCAAGGCCCTGTCTGTTGCCCCCCAAAGCGACATGCCACCGCGCTATCGCATCCTGGCCCTGCAGGCGCAGCGGCTGAGTGTGAACTTCCGCTTCCAGGAAGGAAGCGCCAGGCTGGACAACAAGGCCTTGCGCGATGTGCAGCGGGTGGCAGAGTACCTGCGCCAGGCCGGGAAGCTGCAGGGCAAGGCAGTACTGGTGGGGTTCGGCGACCCCAAGGAAACACCCGGGCGCGCAGCCCTGCTCTCCCGCCTGCGTGCGCAAGCAGTGCGCCGCGAACTGGCGCGCGGTGGCGTGGAGGTGCTGCAGGTGACCGGGATGGGCGATGAATTGCCAGTGGCCGGCAATGAACAGGAGCAAGGCCGGCTACGCAACCGGCGGGTCGAGGTGTGGGTGTATTGATCCGGCCTTGTACACACCCCTGAAGCAGCCTTGTGCTGCAACGAGGCCCGAATGACAGAAACATTCCGGTGTCAGCAAGGACCTCGTCGCAGCACAAGGCTGCGTCTACAGGCTGTAGAGCAGGCTCCGCGTCATCAGCGGGTGACGGTGCGCATGGTCACGAACTCTTCGGCCGCCGTCGGGTGCACGCCGATGGTTTCGTCGAACTGCTGCTTGGTCGCACCGGCTTTAAGTGCAATGCCCAGGCCCTGAATGATCTCGCCAGCGTCAGGACCGACCATGTGGCAGCCCAGCACCTTGTCGGTCTCGGCATCGACCACCAACTTCATCAGGGTCTTTTCCTGAATGTCGGTCAGGGTCAGCTTCATGGCCCGGAAGCGGCTTTCGAATACCTGCACCTTGTGCCCGGCCTCCAGCGCCTGCTCTTCGGTCAAGCCTACGGTACCGATGGGTGGCTGGCTGAACACCGCAGTGGGGATGTTCTGGTAATCCACCGGGCGGTATTGCTCGGGTTTGAACAAGCGCCGCGCCACGGCCATGCCTTCAGCCAAGGCCACTGGGGTCAACTGCACACGGCCGATCACATCACCAATGGCGAGAATCGAGGGCGCGGTGGTCTGGTACTGCTCATCAACCCGGATGTAGCCGCGCGCATCCAGCTCGACGCCGGTGTTCTCCAGGCCCAGATTGTCCAGCATCGGGCGCCGGCCAGTGGCATAGAACACACAATCGGCGACCAGCTCGCGGCCGTCCTTGAGCGTGGCTTTCAGGCGGCCATCTTCAAGCTTGTCGATGCGCTGGATGTCGGCGTTGAACTGCAGGTCGAGGCCGCGTTTTTCCAGCTCTTCCTTCAGGTGGGTGCGCACCGAGCCATCGAAGCCGCGCAGGAACAGGTCGCCACGGTACAGCAGTGTGGTGTCGGCCCCCAGGCCTTGGAAGATGCCGGCGAATTCGACGGCGATATAACCCCCACCCACCACCAGCACGCGGCGCGGCAAGTCCTTGAGGTAGAAGGCTTCGTTGGAGGTGATGGCCAGTTCCTTGCCGGGGATGTCCGGTACCTGCGGCCAGCCTCCGGTAGCGATGAGGATATGCTCGGCGGTGTAGCGCTGACCGTCCACTTCCACTTCGTTGGCACCCGTCAGACGCGCGTGGCCCTGCAACAGGGTCACCCCGCTGTTGACCAGCAGGTTACGGTAGATGCCGTTAAGGCGCTCGATTTCCCGATTCTTGTTGGCAATCAGGGTGCCCCAGTCGAAATGCCCCTCTTCCAACGTCCAGCCGAAACCCGCGGCTTGCTCCAGCTCGTCGGCAACGTGCGCGCCGTATACCAGCAGTTTTTTCGGCACACAACCGACGTTGACGCAGGTCCCCCCCAGGTAGCGGCTTTCCGCCACTGCCACTTTTGCACCAAAACCGGCAGCAAAACGCGCTGCGCGCACACCACCGGACCCGGCGCCAATCACGAACAGATCAAAATCGAAGGCCATGTATTCACTCTCCCAGGCAGGCGTCCAGCATACCGCCGTTGGCCGCCGCAA